>JAVZLA010000001.1:0-76042 GCA_038883995.1 Thermoprotei archaeon
GCCTATGGGCCACTTCTTACGAAGGCGTATAGGACAACTTCTTCGAACAGGAGGTCGAGGACCGGCGTTGACTGGGAGATAGGTGGAATACTCATTGTGCTCATAATCATTTCGGGCACATATTTTGCATATCAGGGAGTTGTTTCGGCCAACGCACCGCCCCTGATGTTACAGGGTCCCAACGGAGGCTACAACACCGACTGGATTCAGGCGCTGCTGTGGTTGAAGTATAACACGCCTCAAAACGCGGTGGTAGCAAGCTGGTGGGACTACGGGTACTGGATTATGGCTTTATCTAACAGGGCAACCCTAGCGGATCCGTCGACCGTCAACACAACTCAGATACAGGCGCTTGCGCTTGCACTGATGTCAAACTACACTGTGGCCGATAAGATCTTCAGCTTTTACGGAGCCAACTATGTTCTGATATATCAACCGATTACGAGTTCCCCGTCGCTTCCCACAGACACGGGTGACCTAGGCAAATCCTCGGCCATGCTGACGATAGCCGCCAGCGCGAACTTCGCCAGAATGAATAAGACGTTCGGAGTTTCCCTGTCAAAACAAATGTACACTAACGTGAGCAACTACTTCAACGAAGAAAGCATTCCGCAGCTGGGAACGATAATCGTCCCCAACGGAAAGTATGCCACGCAGTCAACACTTTACAACCTGATGTTTGGCGGAGACCCGACTGTGGAGACCACTTTCAGCCAACTGGGAAGTGTAGGGATCAGTGTGCCAGCTTTCAGCGTTCCCCCAGGCTACACGCTGGTGTACCACACTCCAGACTACGCGATCATGATTTACGAGATAACCTGACAGCGGAATCATGGTGCGGTTCAAGGTAGTCTAAGATAGGCTAAGGGGTTATCACTATTTTCATCGCCGACGTCGATTTGGCGGCTTCAACCGCCTTGTCTACCTGAGCCAACGGAAACCTGTGAGTGATGAGCGCCTCTGGGTGAACCCTTCCTGATGCTATGAGTTCAAGGGCCTGCTCCGTGTCTCTGTCGTCGGCTGCGTTTGACGAAAGCAGGGTTTGCTCGTTGTTCAAAATGTCTGCGAGTTCATACTGTAAGACCGAACCCCTGTACGGTACTCCGAAAAGCACAACTTTGCCACCTCTCCTGATGTTTTTGAATGCAAACGCTACGGCCGAAGGGTGGCCAGCCGCCACCACCGCCACATCGAAGCCTGAGACTCCTGTTGCTGAATTAAATTCCTCAAAACCTAGCTCTGTAAGAAATTTTCTTCTGAACTCGCTTTGCTCGCTGAGTGCAACAGTGCACTCTGTGGTTGCAGAGATCAACTGGGCGTGTAAAAGACCCATTGGCCCGGCACCCACTATCAGCACTTTTTCGTCTCCCTGCAGACCGCATCTTCTGACACTTCTAACCACGCAGGCAAGAGGTTCTATCATGGAGGCCTGGTCAAAAGAAACCTCTGAAGGTACTCTGAGGATTCCCCCATGTTCAACGTTCCATGATGGAACCCTGAAATACTCTGAAAAGCCTCCTGGAAAAATGTTCGTTTTACGGTACATGTCGCACATGGTTGTGCTGCCATGCGTACAGTTCCAGCACTTGTAACACGGCACGTGATGGTGGGGAAAAATCCTGTCTCCTTTTTTGAGTCCTAGGTTGGTGTCACCTGAGTCTTCAACTATCCCTGCGGCTTCATGCCCTATCACAGGCATTGAGGCGGTATATCGACCTTCAAGTTTCTCTATATCAGTCCCACAGAGGCCACAGCTCTCCATCTTTACAAGGACTTCTCCGCGAGAAATCCGGGGAATTTCGGTCTCGATTACCCTGAGTCCGACATCGGATATTACAGCTGCCTTCAAATAACTCAACCAGCCGGTTTTCTAAAGTGGTCTGATCATGACAGGTGCGCACCAATTTAAGCACCATCTCTCAGCATTCCAGAACCCGGGTTAACCTTGTTCCGATCAATCTGGGAGACTTTGCGTTTGAAGCTGGAATATGACCCGCTTTGATTCAGGCCCACGCTTCGCAAGACTGGCCTCGGAAAATTTCAGGAACCCATCGGGACTCCGTTCGTGTTCTTGGCCGTGGGCAATTTGAAGAGATTCTGCTTTCTATCTTTCTTTTCACGTTGAGAAATCTTGATCCGTGCAGTTTTATTCTACGGTAAGTCTGCGATATTGCTTAAGCATGGGTGTGCGGGTAATGGTGGGTTGGACTCCGAGCCAGCGATTGTCAGAAACTTCGTAGAAAGTGACCTCAAGTCGGTGATGGAGCTAGAATCCTGCTTCGAACCCTGTGAGAGGTATACTGAGAAGGATTTTGTTAGGTTGAGCAGGCCGCCAGCGGTGTTTTTGGTGGCCGAGGTCAATAGTCGAATTGCGGGTTACATTTTGATCCGTAGACAGGGTAGAATGTTTGAAATTGTTTCGATTGCTGTCAAACCAGAAAACAGGAGGCGGGGTATCGGACGGCTGCTGTTCGAAGAAGCTTTCAGACGTCTTGACGGACGCGGCGACGGCTTTCGCTTAGCGGTCAGGGAGGGCAACGACGCAGCGAAGACGCTCTATGTTTCACTCGACTTCAAAGTTGTGGGCCGCGTTCCCCGATACTACTGTGGCGAAGAAGATGCGTTGATCATGGAACGCAAATGCGCGACAAACGCCAAAACACCTCACTTTAACGCTTATTAGTTGGCTTGGTGGCTCACCCTCAATCTACAGTTCGTGTTTGGTATGGGTCTGGACAAATTTGATGCGGTGGTAGTGGGAGCGGGTCCGGGCGGGTCAGCTGCAGCTCTTACGATGGCTAGGGAGGGCCTTAACGTCGCTCTACTTGAAAGAGGTGAAACTCCAGGAGCCAAGAATGTGTTTGGCGGAGTGCTCTACAAATGGCCTCTCTGCGATCTTATACCGAACTTCTGGGATAAGGCTCCTTTAGAGAGAAGGGTGTTTGACCACAGGATGGTTCTACTCAGCGAACAGGGTGCGTTCACCCTGAGTTACAGAGACCCTTACTTGGGCGAGGAGGCAAGAGGCGGCTACACCGCGCTTCGATCTCGCTTCGATCAGTGGCTTGCCGGGCAAGCTGAGGAAGCAGGCGCCTCGCTCATAACCGGTATGCCCGTGACCGACGTGATAATGGACAAAGGCCGTGTTGTTGGGGTCAGAACGGGCGAAGGACGCGAAAACGAAGTGTACGGGGATGTAGTGATTGCCGCTGACGGCGTAAACTCAACCGTCCTGCGGAAGGCGGGTATCAGGTCTGTTCCGGACCCTGACAGAGTGGCTCTCGGCGTCAAAGAAGTGGTGGAACTGCCTTCAGAAACCATAGAAGCCAGATTCAACGTCAAGAAAGGGTACGGTGTAAGAATGGAGTTCTTTGGCTCGGTCACAAAGGGTAAGGCGGGCGGAGGATTCGTTTACACGAACTCAAATTCGCTTAGTGTGGGTGTGGCGATACTGCTCAGCCACTTGATTGAACTTAAAATCAAACCCTACGAACTTCTCGACTCATTCAAGGCCCATCCCTTCGTGGCGCCCCTAGTGGAGGGTGGAAAATCGAAAGAGTACCAAGCACATCTTATCCCTGAGGGAGGCTACCAGTCTATCCCCCCATTGGCTTCCAAAGGTGTGCTAGCAGTAGGCGACGCGGCCATGCTTTGCCTGTATCCGGAAGGCACAAACATGGCGATCGGCTCAGGAATGCTGGCAGGACGGGTGGCGGCGTCGGCTAAGAAGAAGGGAGACTTTTCGGATGCCGCTCTTTCCGAGTATGCCGCGCTCATGGAGAAAGGATACATAATCAAAGAGCACAAAAGGAAGAAAAACTATCATTCCGTGATGACGTCAGGAGACAGATTCTTCAGCGCTTATCCTGAAATGGTGTCGGAGATGATGCGCAAGATCTTGGTTGTGGACGGTATTGACAAATCCACAAAACACAAGGACGCGCGGCGAGAAATACGTGAAAGGGTAGGCTATTTAAGACTGCTTCGCGACCTTTACGGAGATATATGGTCGGTACTTCCATGGTAAAATCGGTCTCAAGAAAGATAGATGAAAGAATATACGTCAACAGATACAACATTCACGCTCAGAACCATCTTCACGTCGACCAGTCGAAATGCTTGGAGTGTAAGGACAAACCGTGCACTTACACATGCCCGGTTGACGACTATGTTTGGGATCCTGAAACCAAGCGGCTAACAGTTTACTATGAGGGATGTGTTGAATGCGGCGCATGCGTGGTAGTGTGCCCATATCACAACATTACACTGGAGTATCCGCCTGCAGGGAGAGGCGTCAACTACAGGTTTGGGTGACAGACCAATGGGAGAAAAATCGACGGGTTTGAACATAGTTGTTGCGGTAAAACAGGTTCCTGACGTTTCGGAGCTTCGGCTTGACCCTGTCACACATGCTTTGATTAGGGAAGGTGTTCCAAGCGTCCTCAACCCCTATGACCGTCAGGCTATGGAGGCAGCTGTGTTCCTGAAAAACAGTGCTGGCGGCAAAATAACCGTCGTGACGATGGGTCCTCCGCAGTCAAAGAAAGCGCTTCAGGAGTGCATAGCGCTAGGAGCGGACGAGGCTGTGCTTTTAACAGACAGGGCTTTTGCAGCCGCGGACACTTGGGCAACAGCCTATACGCTTGCTTCATATATAAAGAGCTTGAACTTCGACTTCGTTATAACAGGATTGAAAGCTATAGACGGTGAGACCGGTCAGGTAGGGCCCGAGCTTGCTGAATTTCTTGGAATACCTCATGTCTCATATGTGCGGAAGATAGAGCTGGAACCCTCTTCTAAAACCTTCAAAGTTGAACGCCAGCTTGAAAACGGATACGATGTCTGGCAGTTGAAGTGGCCCGCTCTGCTAACTGTAGCGAAAGAGTTTTCGCAGCCTAGGTTCCCGACTCTGCACAGATACATAGTAGCCAAGAAAGCAGCCATAAGAGTGCTAGGATCCGCCGATCTACTGAAGCTGGGGGCCGATCAGAAAAACTTTGGACTCAAAGGTTCGCCTACCTTTATTCCAAAGGTTCATCCTCCCCCCGCCCGTCCTCCTGGAACAGTGTGGGAGGGCGATGTGGAGGACAGTGTAAAGAAGCTGGCACGTGTTCTCTTAGAAAAGGAGTTGATTTAGATGTCGTTTGGAGTGGTAACCGACCCGGAGACTCTGAAGAAGCTGGCCGAATACAAGGGGATATGGGTTTACGCGGAGGTTGACTCATATAAGCTGACCAACGTCAGTCTTGAACTTCTGGCAGCGGCACGAAGCCTGTCCTCCAAGACGAATGAAGAGGTTGCGGCCGTTTTAGTGGGGTTCGGGGTTGAGAGGTTTGCTTCAGACCTTTCTGCTTATGGGGCGGACACCGTTTACTTAGTGGAGCACGAAGCGCTAAAGTCCTATGTAAGCGACGCCTACACAGAAGCCGTGTCTCAGCTGGTTAAAGCCAAAAAGCCATCCATATTCCTTTTCGGAGCAAACCGAAACAGCAGAGACCTTGCGTCACGTGTTGCCGCACGCGTGGAAACTGGGCTGGCGGCAGACTGCATCCAACTTGAGCTGAACGAAAGGGGACAGCTTGAGCAGATAAGACCCGACTTCGGCGGCAAGGAGCTCTCCGTAGTTTTGACTCCGCGACACAGGCCACAAATGACTACGGTGAGGCCAGGCTCGTTCAAGCCTCTGAATCCTGAAAGACAGCGTAAAACGAATGTGCAAAGATTTGTTCCCGAGCTTAAGCCAGAAGATACTTCGATCAAGGTGCTGGATTCGGTTAGGACTGAAATCGACCCTAAGGAAGACTTGGAGAAAGCAAACGTCATAGTGGCTGGAGGGATGGGTCTAAGGAACAAGGACAACTTCAAGCTTCTGCAGGAACTCGCTGCGCTCTTCGATCATGGAGCAGTGGCGGGAACCAGAGCGGTCTGTGAGAAGGGCTGGTTACCGCATCACCTGCAAGTTGGTCAAAGTGGGAAAACCGTGGCACCCAGGCTTTACTTCGCAATAGGGCTGTCGGGAGCGATACAGCATTTGGTTGGAATGCAGCATTCGGAAACCATTGTTGCTATAAACATAGACAAGGATGCTCCGATCTTCCAAGTCAGCGACTACGGTATAGTGGGTGACTTGTTCCAGGTCGTGCCTATGCTTATTGAGGAGATAAAGAAGCTCAAAACGCAACGCTCTTCCTCGAAGGGTTCCGCGGCAAGTGAAGCTGGCTCAAGATAGCTCTGTCTACATTTGATTTGAACGGAATCGCCAAGGCGACATCACGTACACGTCGTGAGAGGCTTCATTACGTAGACGTGAAAGTGTATGCTCAGGGCTGTGGAGCGGTTTCAGGATCTGGGCAGCCTTACCCCTTCTGGTACTACATGGTGAAAGTTAGCCGCGACTTAAACTTCTTGAAGACGGTGCTACACTGAAATTGAGCGCTTGGCTGAAGGCTACGAGCCGTCTCTTGGTGCGGCTGGACTGATTCACTTTATATAACTCGGCAAACAAATGAATTTGTAACCCATGCAAAGAACCCTGCAGAGTCAGACCAGGCCATTGGTTTCGGATGGGAGAGACCGAGAAATCTTGGACTTTATTCTGCGTTCAGGCGTGGAGCTCAGCTTTCAGGGTATAAGGCGTGGTATGGGAATCCATCAGGAGGCCCTCTCACGGGGATTAAAACGACTTCAGGAGCAGGGGCTTATAGTAAAAAGAGATAATGTTTACACCCCTGTAGGCGGGATGCTGAAGGAGTCTTCTCAATGGTATGTTATAATAGAATCTGTACTTCCATTCGACATATCTGTTTCAGACCTTTCTGAAGCGATGGCGGGTAAATGGTTCGATGGACTGCGCTGGTTCGGTGCTTCTTCCGACGGGTCGAAGCTGATATGGACCACGCCTGACGGCCTTGTAAAGCTAAGGGTTCAGTTCGTTGGAAACGAGCTCATAATAGAAACCGATGCGTACGGTAGTGAAAGGCTGTCCGCTGCCATACGACAGGCCCATACTCTGTTCGACCACGTAGCGAAGTTACTCGTCAAAACCGGTGGAAGCTCAAGATACAACTAGCTGAACTGGTGTGACCGGGTACGCTGTTACCTAGTCGCTAAAAGCATCCGAACGCTTATTCTAACAGGAAAATGACAACAATCGTTGGCATAAAGACAAAGGAAGGAGTAGTGCTCGCATCTGACAAGAGGGCTAGCAAAGGATTCTTCATAGCGTCCAAAGATGCCCAGAAGATCTTCAGAGTGGACGACTATACTGCTGTTGCCATAGCTGGACAGGTTTCAGACGCAGAGTATCTTGTGTCGCTGATAAGGGCGCAGAGGAAGCTGATCCTGCTGGAACGCGGATTCACGCCTTCAGTTTATGAAACGACCAAGTTGTTCGCGAATGCGGCATACTCTGGGTTAAGAAACTTCAGCCCCTATCTTGCTGAATTCATAGTCGCCGGAGTAGATACGGAGCCAAGGCTGTATTCAACAGACGTGAGTGGAGCTGTTTCACCGGAGACGTTTGTGTCAAATGGTTCAGGCTCCCCTGTGGCTTACGGTGTTCTCGAATCAACCGTTAAAGAAACGATGTCTCTTAAGGACGCAGAGGAGGTAGCCAGAAAAGCTGTGACCGCGGCCATGCAAAGAGACCCAGGATCCGGCGACGGCATAGAAGTAGCCGTAATTCGGAGTGGTGGTGAAAACTAATGCAGTCCGGTCCTGAAAGATTTCCTGCGTTCTTCTATGGCCCTGAAGGAAGACTTATCCAGGTAGAATACGCTGCGGAGGCGGTCAACAGAGGTTCAACCACGCTTGGAATAAGAACAAACAAATTCTCGCTTATAGCGAGCCATATCAAACCTCCCAGAGAACTTGTGGACCCCTTCGACAAAATATACCAAGTTGACGACCATGCTGGCGCAACTGGTAGCGGATACATCAGCGACATGCTGAGGCTTATCGATGAGCTCAGAGTGGAGTCGCAGCAATACAGGCTGGTTATGGGCACCCCGATCGATCTGTTTACTCTGGCAAAGAGACTTGGACAATACATACATGAGTTTACGCTCTACTCTGTCAGGTTGCCTGCGTCGTCAATCATACTGGCTGGAGCAGATCAGAAAGGAGTGCATCTCTACCAGGTGGACCCCTCTGGGACTTTCTCAAGGGGCGCGGCGTTCGCGGTCGGAAGAAACTCGGATAAGGCACTGGAATACGTTATAAAAGGGTATTCCGAAGACCTAACAGTGGATGCAGCGAAACAACTAATAAACAAGGCGGTTGAAACAGCAATAAGCGAAAAGCCTCTGCTTCAGATCGGAATCGTGGACTCCGAAACTAAATCCTTCAAGAAAGACTAACCCACTTTTTTTCTTTTTTACACTTAACAAGGTTTATCTTGATAGCAGCCGAATTTGCTTACGTGGCCAGAGAAACTGAGCCTTCAATACGGTCTCTTGTGGAAGAAAGAGAACTTGCAGAAGCCGACTGGAGAGTCTCGGATATCCTGCGTTCTGGAGATGGGTCAGATTCCCTGTGGGTTCCATGCATGACGAAAGCGGGCGTAGGATTGGTTACTCCGACAGAACTTTTGAAAGCAGGGTCTCTTAATTCCAAACTTGCGTCGTTTTGTAGCCGGGCCCCGAAGCTAAGCCCCTCATACTCTGTAAGAGAAGCTGCCAAAGTAATGGTTCAACAGAGGCTGCGTCTTCTTCCGATTTTCGAAGAAAACAGATACATTGGGGTCATAAAAGCTGAAACCATCCTTCGAAGCATCTATCACTCCGTTTCAGCGATCAGGTTGTCTGCAATAATGACCTCAGACGTAAACTCAGTGAGTCGCTCTGATACTCTGCTGAAGGTGCTTAGCATAATGACGAAGTTCAAGCAGGAACATGTGCCCGTGGTTCAGGGTCAATCTCTGATCTCGGTTTTAAGAGCCGTTGACCTCGTCACAGCCGTGATGCAGCCGGTAGAAAATGTAACCAAAGGCGGGCTCGACGGCACGCGCCCGAAGAGTCTGACGGTTGGAAAAATCGAGCTGCCTGAACCGCTAACGGTGGACGTGACCATCGACTATGGTTCGGCCTTTAGAAAGATGATTTCTGCCAACCTAGATTACGTAGCAGTGAGTTTTTCAAACGAATTTCATGGTCTTGCAACTATAGTCGATTTTCTGAAGCCGTTGACCACGCCTTCTTTCAGCGAGCCCGTATCGGTGTTCGTATCCGGCCTGGACACGTCTACAGTGGATTACTCGTTGGCGGAAGCAAGGCTTGTTCACCTGCAAAAGAGGCTGAGCGAAAGACTGCCTCGAGACGTCAAACTGAACGCCAAAGTTAAACGTCTGGGTCCTCGTGCGACCAGGTATTCCGTAGACCTCTACATATCCGCGGGTGCAAAGACGTGGAATCTCACCGAAGAAGGGTTCGACCTACACCAGTTGCTCAGAAACTTAGAGCTCAAGGCCTATAGGGCAGTCAGCTTTAAGAAGCAACTCAAAAGGAAGCCGAGAGCTCTTTTAGAGTGAAATCTATCTTTCTGCTGCGAAAGTGCCGGAAATAGGTCTGTATCCAAGTTTGGAATAGAAGCCGGAGGCGATCTTGTTCTGCATAGGGAAATCCGCAACAATGATTCCGGCGCCTCTTTTTCCCAGCTCTTCAGCTATCTTCTGGACCATACGCTCTCCCAAGCCGGATCTGCGGTGTTCAGGAAGAATGTAGAAATCTATTATTGCTCCTTCCAGCTTCGGCTCATAGTACGCTCTCTCTCTTATCACGGCCTTAACCATGCCAATAACCTTGCCCTTCTTTTCACACACGTATACCAGGCAGTTCGCCTTGTCCAGGGATTCAGAGTACTCCTTCAATGCTACGTCGGCCGCGTCTTGACGAACCTTTAGAAGCGGATCAAACTCCTCATTCAGTTTTTTGAGTCTTACAACCAGCTCTACAATCGCGTGGAGATCGTTTTTTGTAGCTGGTCTGATCACTGTTTCCACATGAATGTTCCCGGTCAAGGTCACGTGCTCACCGACTTTAACTCAGGCAACGGCTCTATTACCCCGTTCTCAAGCGCCTTCCGCATCTGCTCTCTTGACCTAGAAATTATTTCCCGTGCGAGTTCATAAAAATCATTTCTGCTCATTTTCCTCTTCGCCAGACCCTCTGTTACAGACTTGTGCGCGACCGCGGCAGCAACCCGCGGATAGACTTCCCATTCCTGCATCGTAGGAATGATGTAGTCTTCGCGAAGACCACGCTCTCTCGCATATTTGGCAAGTTCGGTAGCAGCTTCAATCACCATGGTGTCTGTTACGGTTTTGGATCGAGCGTCGAGTGCGCCTCTAAAGACTGACGGAAACACCAGACTGTTGTTAACTTGGTTAGGGAAATCCGAACGACCCGTAGCCACAATTCTCACTCCTACTTCTTTGAGCTCCCGCGGCCATATCTCCGGCACCGGGTTTGCTTCTGCGAAAACGATAGCGTCTCTATTCATCTTGGAAACATCTTCCTTTTTAACGGTACCGGGCCCAGGAGTGGATGCCGCTATTAAAACGTCTGCTCCAACGAGGGCGTCCGACAGGCTTCCCTTAATCCTGTCCCTGTTGGTTTTAAGCGCTAACTCATACTTCCAAGGATGTTTCAGCATAAGCTGATCCATGTCGTTTCGTTCGGGATGGATTATTCCTTTAGAGTCAACCATTACGATCTTGCCTGCGTCTGCGCCCGCCGCAATAAGCAATCGAACCGTCGCGATGTTCGCTGCGCCAGCCCCCAGAAAAACTATTCTCGTGTCGCCAAGCCTTCTCGATGTGAGCTCCAAGCTGTTGTACACGGCGGCGAGAACCGCTCCAGCGGTTCCCTGCTGGTCATCGTGCCACACAGGTATGTTCATGCTGCCACGGAGACGTTCCAGAATGCCGAAGCATTTGGGTGACTCAATGTCCTCTAGGTTTATGCCCCCGAAAGCAGGTTCGATTGACTTGGCCACGGTTTCAATCTTATCCGCTTCCTGCGTCCCCAAAGGTAAGGGCACAGCGTTCACCCCTCCCAGAAACTTAAAGATAAGCGACTTACCTTCGAGCACAGGTAAAGCAGCCTCACCTCCGATGTTACCCAAACCCAGAACGCGGCTGCCGTCACCTACTATGGCTATAGTGTTCCATCTTCCTGTCAATTCATAGGAAAGCTCCCTGTCAGCGTGTATCGCCATCGATACGGCGGCCACTCCGGGAGTATACCAGTAGGAGAAATCGTGAAGGTCGGTTATAGGCACCTTGGGAGTTACGTCGATTTTTCCAGCGTAGTGCCTAGAGTACTCTAGGGCAAGCCTATTCCAATCCGACCCTGCCTCCACGCGGGGATCCGGCTTTTTTCCTGGTTCAACGCTGGGACCTGTCAATTCCGACAAACAAAGCATAGAGCGGGGTGTAATATGTTTGCCGATATAGAGGCAAGCCCTGCAGCAGGATCAAGCCGCATACTGTGACGCCGTTCGACATGTTTTACTCGGCTAAGTAGTAGCCTAGCTTCCTCTGTTCTCAATTAAGCGGAAAACCCCTAAAGGACACTTGGCCAATCTGCTCCAAGCACGTTGCGTCGCCTAACTTTCAGAAAAGGATTGCTCTACTTACCGGGTCCAGCGTGGATTCTGGCAGCGTCTTCTGCAGTATGGAGTGTAGGCGGTAGTATGGCGAACCCCTTTCAGTCCATTTTCTTTCAGACTCTAGGCACGCCGGTGGAATACATTGGTGTGCTGGCGTCCGTTTCATCTGTTGTGACCGCTGTCGCCTACCTCGTAGGAGGATACGTAGCAGACGTGTGGGGTAGAAGGCGCGTCATCGCGGTGTTCAGCCTGGTTGCGGCGGCAAACGGGTTCATATATGTGTTCATAAACCACTGGCAACTGCTCTTTATTCCAATCATAATTGGCTCTCTTTCCGGAATCTATACCCCCGCATTTAACGCAGTACTCAACGACTGCATGGAGCCCTCCATGCGGCCACGTGGGTTCGCCTCCTATTCAATAGTAACGACCGTGCCCTCTGTTTTCTCCCCCTATCTTGGGGGATACCTTATGCATTCCCTGGGATACCTCCCAGGCTTAAGGGTGGCCTATTTTGCAAGCGGCCTCCTTGGAGTGCTGGCGGTGTCGTGGAGAGCACTGAAGCTTCAGGAGACCCATGTAATCCGGGGCGCTGCAAGATTGGGGTTGGTTTCCTTCGTGGCCAACGTGATAAGGAACAACGTTTCCGCATTGAAGCTGGCGAGTTCAGACGCTAGGAGGCTCATAGTATACTCTGCCACATCCAGTCTTGCCTCAGGTCTCACGGGACCCTATGTGTCGGTATTTCTGATCGACGGTGTTCATCTTTCAGCCGAAACCTACGGGCTGCTCACAGGCATCAGCGCCATAACCACGATCGCATTACTGCTCCCAGCCGCTAGCCTTGCAGATAAAATAGGTCTAAGACGCGCGGCCATCCTGTCGGCTTTCGCCGCCCCAGTTAGCATGATAGTGTTTGTTTCCGCTAACGGCATGAACGACCTTGTTACATGGAGTATGACTGGCGGCGTCAGCGGCGCACTACTTGGTCCCACCGTGTCCAGCCTACAGGGTAACGCGGTTCCGAAGGAGCTCAGAGGCCGCCTGATGGCTATGTTCAGCATAGTTCCTTTACTTGTGACCACGCCTACTCTTGCTCTTTCTGGTTACCTGTACACTGATGTGTCACATCTAGCACCGTTCATAGCCTCCATTCCGGTATACGCTATTTCGGTGATGGTGATAGCCTCTGTGAGGGGATCGAATCAAAGTAAGGGTTTGTTGGACTAGAGATTGAACAACGGGGTGCTGCACTCTTCCTGGCTGTTTGGTAACACTCTGATTCGTCTGCGGCGGGACGAACTTTACCACGCGTTCTGCAGCCTACACAGCAAAGATAACCCCTGCTTTCCATACGATTATGGGTCGAGTTCTGGCGGACGTTTTATCTGAACCGGCGTCTTATGCATGTTGCCGGCGCATAGATGCTGACGAAGCCAAGTAAATCGGTTGTCCAACCGAACTTCTTTTGCCTGTGCATGTCTTTTACCGGTAAAATCGGCCGAAAACAATGTGTGAGAAAATCATAGCATAGCAGCAGGGTCGCTCCGGCTAACGTGGAAAAAATAGTTGCGGCCTATGCGTTCAAAAGTTCTGCGGCAACGTCCAGTAGATTGCTCATTAAGAGGTCTGCTTGGTTCACAGAGTTACCGTCCCTTCTTACGACGATGGCAAGTGCGCCGATCTTCCTCGCGGGTATAGCGTCGTACTCCGTGTCGCCTACCACTGCCCCCATCCTGGGACTAACATCCAACCTTTTGAAAGCTTCAATGTAGATCTCTGGGTCAGGTTTACCCATCAATACTTCGTCGCCGCCCACTATCGAATCAACAAACTGGGCTAAACCGGTTTTTTCCAAGATTGTTTCAGCCATCTTGTATCTGGTCGACGACGCCACAGCGATCTTCATGCCTTCCTTGTGAAGTAGCTCGAGAGCCGGTTTTGCGTCGCTAAACGCCGATACCTGGCTCATTTTTTCCATAAACAGGGATTTGTGTTCAAGATCAATTCTTTCCAGTATCTGGTCGTTCACATTTCCAATCAGGGTTTTGATGAGCTTAGGGGTGGCCATCCCCACTAGAGGTTCGACGTTTACGGGGTCTATTTTGTAGCCATTGGACATGAAGGCGTTAACCCAGCACTCAACATGGAGGTTCACTGTGTCAACGAGTGTACCATCCAAGTCCACTGTGACGCCCTTGATTCTGCTTGCCAAACCGTTCAACCAAGCAAATTATGCTTCTCTGTCTAAAGCTTTGCTAAGTCAGTGTTTTCCCCGTTTTCCTCTACCTGCAATTCCGGGCTCTGTCAGTTCATGGGGGTCGAATATCGAGTTCACTACATCTTCCGGAAGCAGCTTCATTTCAAGCACGCACTCCTTAATGGTTTTCCCTTCGGCTACAGCCTTCTTTACAACTTCAGCTGCCTTCTCATATCCAATGTAGGGATTCAGCGCCAATGCGACCCCAGGAGTCTTTGCGACTAGGGACTCCATCTTTTCCCGGTTTGGCACGATTCCGGATATACATTTCTCAGCCAGAACTCTACACGCGTTCGCTAGTATTGTCAGGTTCTGACACTGCAAATGGGCTATCAGAGGCATCATCACATTGAGTTCCAGTTGCCCTGCCTGCGAAGCCATGAGAATTGATGTGTCATTGCCCACAACCTGGAATCCCACCATGTCAACCATTTCAGGTATGCTTGGGTTCACCTTTCCGGGCATTATAGACGAACCGGGCTGCACTGGTGGAAGCACTATTTCGCTCAGACCTGTCACTGGACCCGAGTACATGAGTCTGAGATCGTTGGATATTTTGATCAGGTCGGAAGCAAGTGTTCTCAGTGCAGCTGAAAGGTTAAGAAAGTCGTCCGTTGACTGTGTGACTTCAGGAAGGTATCCGGCGGCCCTGAGATTAAACCCTGTCAGAGAAGAAAGGATTTCGACCACTCTCCGAACATACTCTGGGTCTGCGTTAAGTCCCGTCCCCACAGCCGTTGCGCCTATGTTGAGTTCCTTCAGTTTATCCGCAGCATAGCTTATCCTGTCTCGTGAGCGCTCGATCATCCTAGCCCACGCCTCAAACTCCTGACCCAATCTGATAGGGGCGGCGTCCATTAGGTGTGTTCTACCGCTTTTGACTATGTTGTCGAACTCCTTCGATTTCTTCCGAAGCGAAGAGATCAGGGTGACCAGCGATTCGTCTAGCCTCATCCAGAGAGCAAGCCCGCTCAACCTGATTGCCGTAGGAATGACGTCATTGGTCGACTGAGACATGTTCACATGGTCGTTTGGATGCACAAGCCTGTGTTCTCCTCGCTTACCGCCCAGAAGTTCTTCCGCCCTGTTCGCCAAGACCTCATTTACATTCATGTTATGCGAGGTTCCTGCGCCGGCCTGATATACATCGACTACGAACTGCTCAGCCAGCTTCCCCGATAATACTTCGTCCGCCGCATCCATGATAGCTTTAGCAACCTTGTCCTTAAGAAGTCCTGCTTCAAGGTTGGCTTGGGCTGCTGCCCGCTTTACGAGAACAGTGGCCCTGACGTACTCTGGATGAGGTTTCAAGCCGGATATCGGAAAGTTCTGGATTGCGCGCTGCGTTTGGGCCCCCCAGTACGCGTCTACCGGCACATTCAGTTCACCCAGGTAATCATGCTCTTTTCTGTAGTCCACTTGAGCTGTCACCCGCATTCGTGTGACCTTATGGCTATATTAAACATGTGAGTTGAGAATTCTCTCCTGAAAGGGGAATTTTTTAGAATTCACGAGTCTTCCTACGAAATTGACGGGTATGTTCCCGGTCGCAGTGAGAGCGTTCTTGGTCAACGCTTATAAGAATACTAGATGTTTGTAGATGAGCCTCGGATGCAGACACGAACAAAAGGAGCAGCTCTCGGGGCCGTTCAGGTCGAATGGGACGAAGACGCCCTCGCATATCAGCTTTCAGCGTACAGGCTGATGTATGTTCTTAAGAATGTTTTCTCGGGTTCAGAGTGGTTGCTGACGGGTTCTGCTGCCATTTCGACATATCTCAAGCCACGTGAAAGGAGGATGCATACAGGTTTCGACATAGCGCTTCCGGCTCCGATCATGGCTCGCTGTCTACGAGATCAGGATGGGCTAGAAAGAGACATCAACTTCAGACTCAGAGAACTCGGCTATTCGTCGCAGCTTGATTTCGGCGGATTCCCGTTTGAGATAGGAATCGTAGACAAAATACGCAACTTGGCCAGTGGGAAAGCCAGGTTTGTGTCGGTGTTCAAAGGAGGCTACATGACTCTTAAGAACGCCGCAAGGTCGTGTCCTAGGCTAAGTTCCAAAATGGCCTTGCTGAACAATGCGAATGCCTTCAACTCGTTCAGGCTTACCCCTTTCTTTGTGGAGTTCAAGCCATGGTCTGAAGATCCCATGGACACAAACCAGTGGCTTGTGCACCACTCGAACGCGGTGGAATTGGACTATCAGAATGCCGGATCCACCGCTTCCGGTCTGCCCCCTATTAAACTCCTTGTAAGCTCCTTGGACGTCTTGGTGGCTTCTAAGCTTAACATGATATATCAGTCTGCAGTGAACGAAAGGCTGGTCAGAGCCACACCCTTGAGTTCGCATCATGCCTCCAAAGCTGGAAGACCCAAGGTTCACGCGGCCGACGTGTACGATTACTGCCTTTCCTCGCGCTTGGTGCTTCCTTCCACAGTTAGAAAGATTTTGACCAAAATGTTAACGGAACCTGTTAACGCGTTCTTGGACACGACTGCGGAGGCACTCCGGAAGATTTCAGCAACCAAGTCCTTCGAGGAACTCAACCTGCTTCTTCCCAGCAGCGCACAATTGGATCAGAAGTCTTGGAAGGATATCTGCGAAGAATCGGTTTCCCATATCAAAAAGGTACGAGAATAATCTTTAATTAGAGCACCTGCGCCCCATGTGAGTTGGTTAATGCGTGAAGAGAATCAAGATAGCAGATCCCTACATTGACGGTCTGATAGAAAACTCTGTGCTGAGCGTATTACGTGGAAAAAACCTGGTGATGGGGAGCGCCGTAGAGGCCTTCGAGAAAGGTCTGGCTTCGTACCTCAAAGTAAAACACGTGGTAGCTGTTTCCAGCGGCACCGCTGCACTACATACTGCCTTCGTGGCAGCCAAACTCGGAAGAGGAAAGGTTCTTGTCCCCGCCTTCACGTTTGCTGCAAGCGCCAACACTGTTCTTTTGGCGGGTTACACGCCGGTCTTTGTTGATATCGACTTGGAAACTTACAACATGAACCCGGAGGACGCAGCCGAAAAATTAGATCAGGACTGTAAGGCGATTGAGCCTGTTCACCTTTACGGAATGCCCGCGGACATGCCTTCCATTCAGAGGATAGCATCCGCGAACCACCTTCAGATAATAGAAGATTGTGCTCAATCACTTGGAGCAATCTGCATGGGTAAAATGACAGGCACATTTGGTTCCATGGGATGTTTCAGCACATATCCGACAAAGAACCTTCACACAGGCGAAGGAGGATTCGTTTCAACAGATGACGATGAGTTAGATAAAACTCTGAGGCTGCTTCGTAACCATGGACAGGAATCCAGGTACAACCATGTCGAGTTGGGCTTCAACTACAGGATGACAGAACTGCAGGCAGCAATAGGAATCCCTCAAATCTCAAAGTTAGAAGAGTTCACGCAGATCCGAAGAAGAAATGCTGCGATACTGTCAGAGGGACTTGAAAACTTGGACGGCCTCTATGTACCCGTCGAAAGGAAAGGATACAGACATGTTTACCACCAGTACACAATCAGGGTCGACCCGAAACACTCTCCTATGAAAAGAGACAAGCTTTCGAAGAGGCTGCTCGAATCAGGCATAGAAACGTCGGTTCACTATCCGAAACCTGTTTACCTTCAACCTTACTACAGAAAAACGTTCGGTTATAGACCCGGCATGTGCCCGAACAGCGAGATAGCGGCGGAAACAGTGCTGAGTCTTCCAGTGCATCCCGGCGTATCTGAGGAGGATGCTTACTATATTGTCAAGAGCATAAAATCCATTCTTAGCGAACAATGAATTCGCGCTATATCAGTCAGCTTGTTTCATGAGAGATTGAGCTTTGAAATGGCTTCCCTTATAGTGTTGTATGCCGTATCCATCATGCTTTTTTCCACTTGAGAAAGATTTATCTCCACGATTTTTTCAACACCTCTTCTTCCGACAATGAGAGGCACGTTCATCACAACGTCGCGGTAGCCGTATTCCCCGTCAAGCAGCGTTGAAGCTGTAATAAGCGAATGAGTATCCTTCTTGATCGCGCTGACCAACACCGTTGCCGCGGCAGCTGGGCCGTGAATCGTGGCCCCCTTTTTCGATATTATATCAGCTGCGGTTTCCCGGGTATACTTCGTCGCCTGATCCAGTTTGTCCTTGGAAAGCATGCTGACAGCGGATACACCTCCTATTGAGGTAGAGCCGTAGACAGGAACCATGTTTTCTCCGTGCTCTCCTATCACCATAGGAGTGATGCTTGAAGGTGAAACGCCTGCCTGCTTGGAAAGCGCATATCTCAGGCGGGCTCCGTCAAGAGTTCCGCTCATTCCAACTACTCTGCTTCTTTCGAAGCCCGTTGTCTTCTGAGCAATGTACGTCATCACGTCCAGGGGGTTCGTAACCATCACAAGAACGCATTCGGGGCAGTTCTGCTTTATTTTTGAAGACACGTCCCTGATGATTCCGGCGTTTGACTGCATCAGGTCAAGCCTAGTTTGACCGGGTTTTCTTCCAAATCCCGCAGAAACCACGACTATGTCTGACCCCGAGATATCCTCAAACCTGTTAGTCCCCCTTACATCTATGCTCAATCCGTAGGCCGAAATCATGTGCCTAATGTCTTCCGCCTCGCCTTGGGGCAATCCCTGTACCACGTCCACAAGGGTGATGTCGTCAAGCCCGCTGAGCGCCAGGTGAACGGCGACATTGGAACCGATTTTCCCGCTTCCAACGACAGAAATCAATCTGCGTCAGACGCGAGTTCGGCTGACCATGTATAAAGCTTAGGCAACAGCTGAACTTATATGAGGAAATGGGAACGCGTCAATCATTCTGTGGCGAATCTGAAAAAATGGATAGTATAGCCAGGTAGATGAGGGATTTGGCTTCGATAGATTCGTTGTTTGAGTCTTACGGTGGCTTCGTTGTGCGCCATGCTAAGCCCATCGTTATAGCTTGGATCATAGTCATGGTAGCACTGTCGCCGTTCGCGCTATCGGCCACAAAACTGGTAACCTACTCCATAAGCATTCCTTCTTCAAACCATTCCGCGGCACAGGCTGAATACATGGTTTCACATGATTTCAAAAATGGGTCTGATTCAAACAGCAGCTACTATATTATTCTTGAATCCAGCAATGTCTTATCGCCTGCTGCAGTAGGTAAATATGAATCTCTGAACGCCTCAATATATAGAGTGCTGAAAGATTTTGGCTTGACTCATGTGAACTCCGTTTACCAGACGGAGTACAGTTTACTGAACTCCTTTGCAAGCAACATCTCCTCGGCTCTGAACCTGACAAGACATGAGCTGGCCTCTTCCGACGTCGCGGTACGAGCCGAGTATACAGCTCTAAGAAGCCTCAGCAATGAGCTAGGAAACCTCTCTCAGACGATACCCGTCTTGGGGGCGAAAATACATGCCTTAGCGGTTACCGAGCAAAACCTTTCATCTCAGGGAACACAGCTTAGCTCAGAGCTTTCCATCCTGGACTCGTCAGTCTACCAAGTCAGGGCGGCCGCCCTATCTGTTCAAGGTGAAGTCAACCAGCTCGTACAGGAAGAGGAGCAGGCGCACACCCAGCTCTATTCGGCTCTCGACCAACTTAACGCGACGTTGACACTGGTTTACGGAATTCCGTCATCATACCTGCAAGTATGGTACCAAGTGTTCGAGCAGAACCCTTCGTTCACCGTACAGGAAATAAACAGCGCATCCAGGAGCCAGTATCTTACGGTTGTAAACGACTTTAACGGAAACCAAATCCAGTTAGCCTACTTCCAAGCGTTTTTCCAGGCATGGAATGAAGACACCTCAACCACTTCTGCCCTAAATGTTGCTGTGAACCTCACAGGGTTCGGAGACTCCAGTGTCAGGCAAGCGGTCCCACTGTACGCCTCTCAGCTAAATCTTAACGCGACACAGACCGCCTACATTGAGCTTCTTTCTACCTCATTCAATCTCACTGACTATACGTCCTCTCAGCTACAGTCAGATTTCGTGCTTAATCAGGCTACTTCGGGAGCCACACCGTCGGAAGCCAAGCTCATCGAAAGCGTCTTTGAGCTAGGCGTCGAACCCAGCCAACAGCAATACGTTCAGCTCGCGCTGGAAACAGCGTCCAGCGTGGACCCAGCCGAAGCCAGTTTCATCAGTGAGGCATATTACGGTGTGGTCGAGCAAGGAATCCGTAATTTCACCGTCAACTATGTTACGCAGCAGTTGGTTCAGACAGAGCCCGGCCTTGCGTCGAAAATCTCGGAGAAGCTGAACACTTCGGTGCAATATGTAGTTTCACAGGTTTATTCACTGGGTCCTGTTCCTTCTTCGTCTGCGTTAAACAATCTGACCGTGCAGCTAATCGCCAACGGATTCAGCGAATCCGAGCGTGCCGCCCTTGAAAGCCAACTCAACGTAACGCCGACACGTTTCCTGACGTACGTAATGGACCTTGGCTCCCAGCCTTCAAGCATGAGCTTCGAACTTTTGGCAGTATCCCTGTTCGCTCACGTTTTGCCGTCTAATCTGATTCACAAACTGGGGCCAAACTACGTTGACCTCCTTTACACCGCTTACACCTACAATGTAACACCCAGCCGCCCTGATCCCTTGAATTTGGCCGCGAACCTGATGGCCGCTTTGGTTAACTCCTCTGTTTCTTCGTCTATAAGCTCGAATTTCAGCATGACACCATCGCAATTTTTCGGCCAAGTGGCCAAGCTGGGAATCAATCCTGGAGAAAGCAAAATACTCAACCTGACCCTGTTTCTGGTGTCAAAGGCAATATACCAGGATCATCCGCAGGCTGCATCACAGATCGAGTCACATCTGAACATATCTCTGACACGTTTTCTCAGCCTCTCGTATTCGCTTGGAAAACCCGTGGAGCAGAATGGTCTCAGAAACCTTACACTGGGGCTTGTCTTGAGCTCGGCCGAAAGGTCGCTTGCACAGCAGCCGTTTCTAACATACAACGGAACAGCGCTGCGCGCCATGGCCGCCGCAATCTACGACACCAACTCGAGCGCAGGCGTCGCTCGCAGCCTGATTTCCACCGACGGGTTATCCGGACTCCCTGTGTCGCCGACGCCGCCGCTCTTACGGCAACTGGTTGACGGATCGGGTAACATGACGTTGGTAACCCTGCAGTTCGACGCTCCTCTTGCAGACGCGCAAATTCAACAATTCGTCTCTTTGGCGAAAAGCTTCAACTCTACATCCTTCAAAGTCTACTATACCGCGGATCAGATATTAAACAAAGACCTGCAGTCAATTGTAACTGAAAGCGAAAAGTACGCTCTGCCTTTCGGGATCGGTGCCGCAATAGCGGTTGTGGGCCTGTTCTTCCTTTCTCCGTTGGCCGCGTTGATACCGACCCTGATGTTTGGCGCCTCAATGCTGGTGGGGTTCGGGCTAACAGACCTGATTGTTGGCGACTTAGAACATCAGACGCTCAGCTTCATTAGTCCAATAATAATATCCCTGCTTGCTCTGGGTTTGGCGACGGACTACGTTGTGCTCATGCTCAACCGCTATAGACAGGAGCACGCCACTCAGGACCCGCACCCCGTCGCTGTTACCGTCAAATGGGCGGGCGAAGCCGTGTTCACGAGCGGCCTGACAGTGGTTATCAGTTACATAGTGCTCTCCGCTGCCCATATACCGCTCTTTAGCGATGTGGGCACCGTTAACGTCATCGTTGTTTCCACAATTATCGCATGTTCGCTCAGCCTGCTTCCGGCGCTTCTCGTAGCGTTTGGTCCAAGAATGCTGTGGCCTTCGGCCGACAGGACAAGAAGGAGGTCTCCTCTGTCGTTTGCGACTAGGAAAGCTGTGTCCAGACCCAAAACCGTTGTGGGGATCATCTTAGCCCTGACTCTTATCTCCATCTATGTCGCGGTTAGCCTGCCTGTAAACGTGAACTTTCTGGGGCTCACCCCTAACAGCCCCGCCAAGGAAGGGTTAAACCAGATTACGCAAAATTTTGGGGGAAGCACCCTTACGCCAACGTACGTCGTGGTTGTTCTACCCAAACCGCTCAGCAGTGGAGGAGACCTGTTTAACATGTCAGAACTCTCCGAGCTATGGAACATTACAAAACAGGTGTGGAGTTCCGGCGGGGTGCAGTACGTGTATGGTCCTCTGACCCCCTACAATAGCTCCATCAAGTTCGGTCAGATCAACTCGTTACCTGCCGTGGAGAGGCAGGCGTACTTTAACTCTATGAGTCGGTTCATCTCGCGTTCTAACACTTCCGTCTATCTTGAAGTTGTTTACAAAGGCGACCCCTACAGTAACGCTGTTTTGAAGAAGGCTTCATCACTTCAGACATATCTCACACAGGGTCTTGCCAAAGACTACGAAGTCTTGGTCGGAGGCGCTTCCGTGGACTCGTACAACATTATCCAGTACGTGTACTCTGTTCTACCAAAAATCATCGAAGTCCTCGTGGGAGCAATATTTGTAGTCCTTCTTCTGCAGATTAGATCCGTGTTCACTCCTGCAAGGCTGATCGGTACAATACTCAGCGCTGTCACATGGTCTTTGGCGATGACTTGGCTGATATATGTGCGCGGATCTGGCGCATCGATATTCGTGTTCGCCCCCCTCTTCCTTGTAACAACGATGCTGGGCGTCGGAATGGACTACGATATCTTCCTGATAGTCAGAGTTCGAGAGGAAGCATCCAAAGGCTACGACGATGTTACGGCCATTCTGAACACCGCGGAAACGACCGCGGGCGTGGTCGCAGCACTAGGACTGATCTTATCCGCCGTGTTTCTTGCACTGGTTCTGACACGAATAGAACTGCTGCAACAGATAGGCGTAACACTTGCGCTCGGAGTGCTGATGGATACCTTCATAGTCTGGTTGCTCTACGTCCCGTCGGTTATGACGCTCGCACGTAGGCTGAACTGGTGGCCTTCTGACCCACGGCGCCAATAGGCCTCGAAATCGGTATTCCCTGAGCTGGCGGAGCAAGAGCTAAAAGTGGGCCGCGTATTTCCGGCTTTCAGGATGTCACACGTCAATGTGGGAATCGATGACGTAGCCGCAAGCGTCCCCGAGCTTTATGTTGACATGGAGGAGTTTTCCGCCAGAAGGGGCCTTCAGTCAGAGCACATAAAAAAAGGAATAGGCATGGTGCAGATGGCGGTAGCCGACATACATGAAGATGCTGCCACACTGGCTGCAAACGCGGCTCTCGAACTTCTTAGAAAGAATGATGTTAAACCCAGTCAGATCGGCAGAATCTATGTCGGCACAGAAACCATGGAAGATAAGAGCAAACCCATCGCCTCAAAGGTTGTTGGGATGCTTGAAAACGTATACGGCGCAGACACGTTTTCGCACGTTGACGGCGTGGACCACGTGTTCGCATGCATTGGGGCAACCTACGCGCTTGAAAACACACTGGACTGGCTGCGCAGCGGGCGAGCTAACGGCAAGTACGGCGTGGTGATCGCAACCGACATAGCCGAATATGATTTGGGATCGGACGGTGAGTACACTCAGGGCGCGGGAGCTGTTGCGATGCTTGTCGGAGCCAATCCCAGACTCATAGAAATGGAGCCCGCTGTTGGTACCTGCACCAAGCATGAAAGAGACTTCTACAAGCCTCTTGACAGAGATACGCCTGTTGTTGACGGCAAATACTCTATCGCGGTATATCTTGACGCGATGAAGACCGCTTATCTTAACTTTGTACCCGAGTTCGTCAAGCTCGCTTCCATACAGTTGAAGCCAGGTGAGGCTCCAAGCGATTACGCGGATTATCTCGCCTTCCATCTCCCGTTCCCTGAAATGGCAACACAGGCGGCTGCCTACTTCTTCATGCATGAGTGGAGATCGCTTCCCCGGTGGAAGGAGGTTGAAAAAGATACGGGACCTCTACCGCCCAGGACCAGATATACGGTTCAGGAGCTTCTTTCAGAGGAGTATCGCCAGTTCAGGAAGAAATTTACGTCGTCAACACTGTTCAAGAAAACGTACGAGTCAAAAGTTTATCCCTCTACGATGGCGGGGCGCAGGATAGGTAATTCCTACTCCGCATCACTGTATTTCGGCTTGCTGAGCATACTCGAAGTCGAAGCCTCCAAGGATTTGCGAGGCAAGCGCATTGGGTTCGCGTCGTATGGCAGCGGGTGCAGCGCGAAAATATTCAGCGGGATCGTTGGCGAGCGCTATAAGGAAGTGGCTCAGCGAATCGGTTTGTTCAGCAAGCTGGATGCACGTAGAAGGATTGGCTTCGACGAATATGTCAAACTACATGAGGCTAAGCCTGGATGTGGCAAAAGCCTGGTTGACCCTTCGGACGAGTTCGGAATCCATATGGTCGGCACATCTCAGACCGACTATGGCTACAGATACTACAAGTACTTTGTAAGAAGAGAGTCGGGGGAAACCTGAACCTCGGATACTAGAACCTGTGGTTGTATAGCTCAGGATAGAGTACATCGGCCAAGACCGCTGCGGCAAGGTTTTCAACCACGATGGTACCGCGTATAGCCACGCACGGGTCGTGTCTGCCTTTCACGGTAATGGTTTCGTTTGTCATCGTTTCCAGGTTAACAGTGTTCTGTGGCTTCGGTATACTCGCCGTGGGCTTGAATGCGACCCTGAAGACAACGGGCATACCCGTCGTGATGCCCCCCAACACGCCTCCGTTGTTGTTGGTTCTAGTCAGCACCCTGCCGCCACTTACATAAAATTCATCGTTGGCTTCACTTCCTCTTATTTCGGATATTTTGAAGCCGGCGCCAAACTCCACGCCCTTTACTGCCGGGATACTATACATGGCGCTTGAGATCTGGCTTTCCACCGAATCGAAAACAGGGTCCCCGTAGCCAGCGGGCACTCCTTCCGCGATGCACTCCACCACCGCTCCGAGAGAGTCTCCTTGTTTACGCGCTTCCATAACAGCATCCTCCATCTGTTTTCCTACGTCAGCCACGGGGCATCTTACGGGGCTTTCGTATACCGCTTCGAGTTCTTCGGGAGTGGGAGAACGTGGAAGACTGATCTGGCCCAGCCTCACAATATACGCATGTACCTTCACACCTATTTCTCGCAGGGCCTGCTTTGCCACCGACCCACCCATCACCATCGGAGCAGTTATGCGGCCGGACAAAAAGCCTCCTCCCCGGTAATCGAAGTAACCCCTGTATCTTAGGTGCGCAGTGTAGTCGAGATGACTGGGACGCGGCTTTACAGCTACATCACTGTAAGTTCCAGACTGTACGTCAGTGTTCTCCGTGTAAAGTGTAAGAGGGCCGCCGGTTGTTCTATCGTTGTAGAATCCACTCATGACCTGCACTAGGTCTTCTTCTTTTCTGAGGGAAACAACCATACTTTGACCGGGGCGCCGCCTGTCCATATCCTTCTGAAGTTCTTCCAGGTCAAGCTTCAAACCTGGGGGACAGCCATCTACAACCACGCCCACTCCTTTGCCATGTGATTCTCCGAACACTGTGAGCCTGAACATTTTTCCTAGTGTGAAACCCATCGTATCGTAGAGATTCCAGACTCCTAAAAGCGTTCTTAAACGGATTCAAGGTGAATTTAATATATGCGGAATGAGCCCACCGTTTGATGGTTCTTCTTCTACAGGAGCTGACCGCCCTCTCCGCCGCCATGGTTGCAACAATAATCGTCTCCGCCATCCTGTTTGAAGCCGGGAGAAACAACCCCAGGAAAGGATTCCTCGGCCTCTTTCTAAACGGGATGATGGCAGTCATGTTTGCGGGGACGACGGTCTACCTGTACGACCATAGTTACCTCGAATATGCGGTTGCCGTCAACTCAGTATTCATGTTCCTTGGTGTGGCTGCTTACCTGAATGGGGGCAGGGTTTCTCCTACTAGGGCTTGGTCCACTGTGTTTGGACTATCCATGGTTGCAGGCGAACTCCTGATGGGAACATCTTTCTCAGCGGCACTGTCAGGGATCGGGTTCCTGCACTCGGGCCTTTTGAACGTGTTCACTGCTTCAGCTAACAGCTACTGGTTTCTCGGACCCATGGCTGCTGAAATGAGCTACATACTGTATCTTTCCCGTAGAAGACTGGGCTCCCCGGTCCGCTACTATCTTCTCCTGATGCTTCCAGCAATGATTATTTCCCCAGCTCTGTTCCAGAATTCTGTTTACGTGAAGGGAGCAGTCTGGGAATCTTCGATCATGATGATTATTGTAGCAATATACTCATACGAATACCTTTACGCCAACAGAATGAAGAAGGACCAGCAGACAGGGATAACACTGGAACTCATCCTCATAATGCTGGTTATGATGCTAGGTGAATTCCTGTACTTTCTTTACGGGTCCTGGACTGCTTTTTCTTTCGCAAACAGTGCCGCAATGTTCTGGTTCGTTTACCGCGCACTAAATCCCCGTGGATGGGCTTCAAACTATCTTGTTAATGCCAAGTGGACTTTCGCGTTTCTGGTGCTGACCTTTGTAATGGAATGGTTCATGGGCGCAGCCCTCGACTTCGTAATGTCTGTTTTCCCAACCGGGTCCGGTGCATTTCTGTCTTCAATAGGTTTCAGGCCCCTGACGGCAGGGCTGTCGGCTTTTCCGGCGGCGTTGTTTGACTTCTACATTATCTTAAGCTCGGTAACCGGGTCATCTTGGTTCCTGATAATGATGGGCACCGAGATGGGTTCTTTGGTGGCGTTCCGCATACCGCAGACCAAAAGCATGGAAACCAGGGTCAGGTTTACGATGATGCTTTTCGCCTACGCTCTTTACACGATTTACGCACCCTACTTCTCCCCGATAGCCAGTTCAATAGGGAAAATCCCGTTTCTGGGATGGAGTATGGGTTTGGGCACCTTCGGACCTGTGGCACCAACCCTCTTGTTGGGCATAGTAGGCACCTATCTGCTCTCGTTTGTTTTCTCGTTTATGTTTGGGTCAAGACAAATCTGCTCTCTTTTCTGCACTGCCCCGCTGATGTATCAGGGAACTTTCTATGATTCCTTGAAGGTGTTTAACCGAACCAGCCGCCTTGGAAAGAAGACTCTGACAAGCCGGCTGAAGCCAGCGTTCTATGCTGCGTCAGCGATTGTCTGGGGGTCGCTTCTGGCTTTCGCAGTCCTCTCCTATCTGGATCAGACCGGTAGATTTGGGTTCACCATATACGGGCTTGATCCAACCGTGTTCCTGTACGGTTTCTACTTTAACATACTATGGTATGTCATGTTTTTCGCAGCCCCGATAGTGGGCTCATATGCCTGTGTAACCCAGGGATGGTGTAGCTGGGGGACCTTTAACCAGCTGGCAGGTAGAGTCGGGTTGTTCAGGTTAAAGGTGAAAGACAGGGAGACCTGTGTTAAGTGTGAGACCAAGGACTGCGCGAAAGCTTGCCCGGTGGGGCTTACTGATATGCCTGGCAGCTTTATCAGCAAGGGCTACTTTAAGAGTTTCAAGTGTGTGGGTGTAGGAGACTGCGTTGATGCCTGCCCTTACGGAAACATCTACTTCTACGACTTCAGGAACTGGGTCAGAAGCAAGTTTGGAAGACCGGAGCTTCCCCCGAGACGCGAGCACCCTACGGTCCACGCCTGAAGAACGTTTACGAAAACCGTTAGGCCGAGCCAGTTTTCACGGGTTTGTGAAAGTATCTGGGTCCGCTTGTTCGCCTGCTTATGTGGACCTGGCGTCCCGGATAGAGTTAAGCCGTGAACTATGCTTCAGGAATGTGTGCGCTCGTAGACTATGCTTTAAATAGTTTCAGATACGAACGTATCCGCCTTCTGCCTCCAATCCTTGACAACTTCTCTACCGCCAAGCGCCTCGAACCCTTCCACAGCTTTATCTACCAAATCTTCTTTGGAGTCCTCAACTGTGAAGTGTACTCTGCGGTCAAGTGAAGGCGAAACGATGGATAGGCTCAGAAGGAAATTACGCTCGGATCTTCTTTTGGCAAGTATGCCTATGGGGGAATCGCATCCGGCGCCAGTGTCAGAAGCCACTTTCCGCTCTAGTGAAGTTTCATCCATGGATTTCACACTGTTCAGCTTTTTCAGAACTTCTTCTAGGTCTTTTCCGGGGCGTTCGGGCGCGGTTACCGCTAGGGCGCCTTGGCCGGGGCTGGGAACAAAAGTCTTGGGATCGAGTCTTGAACGTCTGCCGTACGTTAAGCCAAGCCTGCGCAGGGCTGCTTCGGCGACAACCAGGGCGTCCGCCTTTCCTGAGCGAATCTTGAAGATTCTGGTGTCGACGTTTCCCCTTATCCCCACCACTTTTACGTCTGGTCTGAGAAACTTTATCACAGAAGCACGCCTCAGGCTGCCCGTGGCTACGGTCGCCTGGTTTGGCACAGAGTTCAGAGGCACGGGGACTATCGCATCGTAGGGTGATTCCCTTTCGGGCACGGCTGCAAGGAAGACTCCTTCCTGAAGATCTGTCGGCACGTCCTTAAGGCTGTGCACGGCGAGGTCGGCTTCTCCGGACAGTATCATTTCGTCGACTTTGCGCTCAAACACGCCTTTTACACCAAGTTTCGAAAGAGGTGTAGACTTGTCCACGTCGCCATGTGATTCAGCGACGACCAGTTCTACTGTGTGGCCCATCGACCGAAGCATAGCGGCCACCGCCTCCGTTTGTATGAGTGCCAGTTTGCTTCCACGGGTCGCAAGCTTCAGATGGATTTTCCCACGCCTCTTATAGAATCCGTGAAAGCTTCCGCCGCTAACTCTAAGTCGCGTTCGGTATGCGCCGCTGACACGAAATTTGTTTCGAACTGTGAGGGAGGTGAAAAGACTCCTTTCAAAAGAAGAGATCTGTGAAACTTCCTGAACCCTTCTACTGATGCTCTGCGAGCCTCGTCTACGGTGTTCACAGCCTCTACGCCAAGGAAAATCTGGAACATGGATTCCACCGAGTTTACAGCGGCCTTGATGCCGCTGTCGGCCACCGCGTCTGTTAGCTTGTTTACAAAGTTCTCCGTGGACTTTCTCAAATGGTCGTACACGGAATCTGAGGTGAGTTCAATAACTTTTAGTGCAACCTTAACCGAGACAGGGTTCCCGCTGAACGTTCCGGCCTGGTATACTTCTCCCAGAGGTGAAATACCTGACATTATTTCTTTGATTCCCCCATACATGGCTATGGGTAAGCCTCCACCAAGCACTTTGCCGAGCGTCGTCATGTCCGGGTTAACCGAATAGTATTTCTGGGCTCCGCCTTGGCAAAGTCTGAATCCGGTCACTATCTCGTCAAATATCAGAACAGAAGAGTTCTCATCGCATATCTCTCTAAGCTCCTTCAGAAACCCCGGCTTCGGAAGTATGAGACCATAGTTTGCGATAACCGGTTCAATAATAACAGCCGCCACATCCTTTTCCGCTTTCTTGAACGCCTCTCTAACCGAATCTGCATCGTTAAACTTCGCAACCAGAGTGTGTTCAGCTGAACCGGGGGTTCCGCCGCCGCTGCTTGGCACACCGAATGTTGACGCGCCGGAGCCGGCTTTCACGAGCACAGAGTCATGGGAACCATGGAAACATCCGTCGAACTTTATGATCTTCTTACGCTTGGTGTAGGATCGAGCCGCTCTAATGGAATGCATAGTGGCTTCGGTCCCGGAGTTGACGGCTCTGCTCATCTCCATTGAAGGATAAATCTGGGCGATTCTTTCCGCCAAGACAACTTCGCTTTCGGTTGGAGCACCGTAAAGCGATCCCTTTGAAAGCGCCTCCGTCGCCTCCTCGACAAGCGGAGTGTAGGCGTGACCGAACAGGAGCGCGCCGTACCCCATCACGAAGTCTATGTAATTCCTTCCATCTACGTCTGTGATTACGGCAGATTTACCCGACTCCACGAAAAAAGGATTTGGGTCGAAAAATCTGACCGGGCTGTTAACCCCCTTCGGCATCACCCTGATCGATCTTGCGAACAGGCGTTCTGAGCCACTCATGTCTGGATCCACTCGGCCACATTCGGAGCGTAATAGGTTATTATCATGTTGGCTCCCGCTCTGCTGATAGAGTACAGCGTTTCTAGCACAGCCGACTTCTCGTCGAGAAAGCCGTTCATGGCTGCCCCCTTTATCATAGAGTATTCTCCACTCACCTGGTAGGCTGCCAGCGGATGGTTGAATCTGTCGTGGACAACTCTGATGAGGTCCAGGTAGGGCAGAGCGGGCTTCACCATTACTATGTCCGCCCCTTCCTCTATGTCCAGCTCCACTTCTTTGAGAGCTTCTCTTGAATTCCTCGGATCCATCTGATAGCTTCGCCTGTCCCCGAAAGAAGGCTTGGAATCGGCCGCACTCCTGAAAGGACCGTAGAAAACGCTGGCGTATTTGGCTGAGTAAGCCATAATCATGGTCTCCTTGAACCCCGAGTCGTCGAGCCCGTTTCTGATCGCTCCTACTTGGCCGTCCATCATCGCGGAGGGTGCAACAATATCTGCCCCCGCTTCCGCTTGGCTGAGAGCTGTTTTGGTAAGAGCAACCAGAGATTGATCGTTGTCTACCTGGTCTCCCTTCAGTATTCCGCAATGTCCGTGCGAGGTGTATTCGCACAGGCAGGTGTCTGCGATCAGCTGAAACTCGCGTCCAAATGATTCCCGTATCCTTCTAAGGGAGTTCTGGACAACACCGTTCCTGTCGTAGGCAGACGAGCCTTGAGGATCTTTACTGGAAGGCACTCCAAAGATCAGTATGGACTTTATGCCGGATTCTCTGACCTGTTCCAGATGCTTCAGAAGCGAATCTAACGTATGTCTCTGTATTCCGGGCATGGATGGCACAGGTTCCGGTGATTCGGCGGCCTCGGACACAAACACAGGGTAAATCAGACGTGAGGCGGTTAGACTGGTTTCCGCTACAAGCTCTCTGATGATTGGGTTAGCACGTGTCCTACGAGGCCTCATGTTTGGCCTAAACGTTGCAGACGCCAACAATGTTCACACATCCTTTTTCGCCTCTCTATTGAGGATTACGGAGCCTGTGCGAAATACCGATAACTGACTGCGCGAGTTCTAGAATCGTGACCGGGCCTTTAAAGGGAATCAGGGTAGCTGACTTCACCCGTGCGATGGCTGGGCCGATGGCTACAATGATGTTGGCTGATATGGGTGCGGACGTCGTTAAGGTTGAACCTCCCGACGGCGACGAAACCCGGACTTGGGGTCCCCCGTTCCACGGCTCGCAAAGCACCTATTTTCTGAGCGCGAACCGAAACAAGCGCAGCCTGAGCGTCGACCTCAAGTCTTCTAATGGCAAGGAAATCGCTGAACGACTGATAAGAAGTTCGGATGTGGTTGTCGAAAACTTCAGGCCCGGGGTGGCGTCTCGGCTTGGAATAGGATACGAGCAGGCTTCCGCGCTTAACCCACTTATCGTATACTGTTCGATATCTGGCTTCGGCCAGACGGGTCCCTGGAGCATGAGGCCCGGATACGACCTTATAGCTCTGTCAGAGAGCGGTCTTCTCAGCCTAACAGGAGAAGCAGACGGTGAACCGGTTAAATTCGGTGTTCCTGCCGCAGACATAGCTTCAGGAATGTTTGCTGCCTTTTCCATAGTCAGCGCGCTCTATCAGAGGAAAACTTCGGGCAAAGGTCAGTACATCGATGTTTCCCTCTACGATTCGATGCTGTACTGGCTAACCCATCAGGGTCAGGCGTATTTGTCTACGGGGACGGTGCCTTCGCGAATGGGTTCGGAGCACCCCAATATAGCTCCGTACAGAGTGTATCCCACAGGCGACGGGTACATAACCGTGTGCGTGGGAAACGAACAGACGTGGAAAAAGCTATGCGAAGCCTTGAACCTTGAAGAACTGGAGTCTGATCCCCGTTTTTCATCAAACAAGCTTCGAGTATCCAACAGGGCAGCGCTTGACAGGCTAATCTCTAACCGGCTCAAAACGCAGTTTTCCTCTCACTGGCTTTCAAAGCTGGAAGCGTCCGGTGTGCCGTGCGCGCGTGTAAGAACCGTTGACCAAGCCATAGAAAACGAACACAATCAGTCGAGGGGAGTTGTGGCAGAGATCCAGCACTCTGAGCTTGGTAACCTGAAAACGCTGTTTTCGCCTCCGCGTCTCAGTCTAACGCCGGCGGACCTTACTAGAGCGCCGCCGGTTCTGGGGCAGCACACAAGGGAAATTCTGGTTGAGTTAGGCTACTCCGATGAGGAAGTGGAAGCACTCCTGAAGGAGGGTGCAGTCAGGGGACCCGATTCGGGGAAACGACTCGAATGAAATGCTATGCGTGAACCATAGACTGGCTTGCGTTTTCCTCTGCTTCTAACAGCTTAGGAACCCGAACCAGTCTCATGTATGCATCCATTGCGGAGAAGGCTTTGGGCGTGGGCTCGTATCTGTCTCTGCCTGTTCTTCTGAGATATCCTCCCTCAACGAGGTTCGCGATGAAGCTCTCAGCTTTCTTGGATCGTCCATGCAGGCTGTAAAGCCTCCTAACATTCAGATTGCTTACGGAACCGGACTCTAATGCCTCAGAGATTACGACCAGCGCTCTGAGAGAGAGGTTAAGGTAGTCGAACTTCTGAGCCTTGGGACGCAATGCCGATCGCCCAGTACAGCGTTTGAAAGACTATAAGTGGTCAGTTTCTAGAACTCTCTACAAGACGTTTTGAACTGTTTTCAAGACTTTCATGGTATCCTGAAGTAACTCTGCACTCGCGGATAACTGAATAAAACCTTCTGAAAACCAGACGTGCTAGCTCAGTAAACTGTGACGCAGTAGCTACGGCGCTGGAGCATGCCACTCCATTGAGATCCGCCATAGAGTAACTGCGAGTAGTCCACCGTGTGAAAGCCCGCTTTTATGAGTCTAAACAGCTAAGCGAAACTTCTAATCTCTATGGTTAGCTTCGTACGGATTATTCCTCAGAAGGTTGCTGCGGAATTCCGCGCCTATAAAGTGGTGTTTCTTCCTATTCCCGTTGGTTCTCATGAGAAGACAGAGCTTCATTTGTCGGAATTAATCATACAGGTAGCGGATGAACCAGCAAAAAATAATAGAGGACGTAGTTTTCGTCCTCGAACTCTACTTTATGTTAACCTTTACCTTTCTGGCTTCAGGCTTCGGCTCTTTCTTTGGTATGTTGAGGTGCAGAATCCCGTTCTGCATTGAGGCTTCTATTTTATCGGGGACAATTTCCTCTGGGAGGCTTAGTGTCCTGTTAAACGACACGTATCCTCTCTCACGGTACACGTAGTCTCTGTTAGATCCGGAGTTGTCGGAGGCAGTTTGAGCCGATATCTCTACTCCATACGCGTTGGCTCTGACATCCACAGACTCCTTGCTCAGCCCCGGAAGCTCTGCGGTAAGCACGTAATGGTCACCGAAGTCTTCGACGTCCACAAGAGGGTAACGCGCGGTCATGCTGCCCTCGAATCCTAGCCATGGCATTGCCGATACAAATGGCGCGAAGAAGTCGTCCACGGACCTGCGGAAGCTGTCGAAAATCAGGTCCAGAGACTGAGGCCACGTCGTCGTCCTCGTAGGCGCCAAAGCCGTGCTTCTACCGGTTGAGCCATTTTTCTTCAGAACGGATTTCTCGCTCATTGCGACCACCCATTCTGTAAGTAAATAAGCCAAAAACAGATATAAAAATTTTATCCTGATCTGTTCGCATGTTCACCGACGTAAATGGCGCCCCTTCTATGGCGCATCAGTAGCGTTATGAATCTGGCGCTGGCAGTTGAGACGAATACTCGACTTATAAGCAAGCAGTGGTCGGAGAACCTGAGTAACATTTGGTGTCAGCGAGCCCATATTCGATGTTTCAGCCCTCCGTCTACTTGTCGCTAGCCTTGCTGTTTGGGATAGCCGCCCAGTTCAGAGCAATGCATGGAAAGAAACTCATTGAAAGACTGATCGGCTCGCTGAGCAACCGTGTCGGGGTCCTGTACTCTACGCTAATCGTGTCAGCCGCTCTTTCCCCTTTGGTCCTCAACGATGTCGTGATCCTTTTTCTGACACCGGTGCTCGCCGAACACTGCAGGACACATCCATCGGACGCTGTGCCGCTTATAGTTGCAGAAGTCACCTTTACGAACGTGGGAAGCACTCTCACTCCGTTCGGAAACCCGCAGAACATTTTGCTCTGGGAAAACTCGGGAATAGGAGCCCTGAGATTCGTTAAGGGAACAGCCCCGTACGTGCTGTTGTCGGGGATTCTGTGCGCGCTCGCGTTGCTAGTGTATCGGAGAAAGACATCAAAGTTTACTGTTAACTGGAGTTCAGACGGAATAATAGTTCCAGCCATCTATCTGATGGTCCTATCAGCGACCATCTTTCTTTTGAGTGTGCTTGGCGTGGAAAACACTGTTTCGATAGGAATCGCCTTCGTGATCGGCTTTTTGCTCAATATCAGACATATAGGGGGGTTTCTGCGTGAGTTCGACGTCAGGAGTCTGGCCCTGATCTACTGTCTTATAGTGGCGACGACCACTGCCTCATTTTTTCTTGGATCACACATCGAAAGGTACACCGAACTCATTGCCGACGGCATTCAACCGTCTTCTGCAATACTTATGGCATTGATCTCAAACGTGATAAGCAACGTGCCTGCCACGCAGCTCGTTCTTTCATCTACACACGTGGCTGCGTCTGGCGCTCCCCTGGTTGCGGTTGAAGCAGGCCTCGCAGGCAACCTGACGCCTGTTGGGTCGCTCGCAAACATTCTTGCATTGACCATAAGCCGAAGCTACGGCCTAAAACTCAAAAAAATAGTAGTCGTTCAGGCTTTGATCGGACTAGTCTCCTACATCCCAGTCTTCTTAATCCATTTTTTCAGCTGAATTTACCAAGGCCAAATACTTTTCACTTTTGAACAGCTGCTCAATCCGCTTCCGCGTATCCGCAACACCCAGTCTGCTTCCGGTGAGCACATGTTCCACCGTACCAGTATCATATTCGAAGAAAACCTGTGGAATCAGATAGTCCTCTGACCAGTCGCCGTACGCCTTTACAAGCTTGTCTGCTTCTGGTTCAAGTTCAGGATTGTCTATATCGTAGAGATCTAATGTGGCGTTCAGTTGTTCGCTGGCCTTCTTCATGGCATCAAGGGTAGTTGGCACGCAGTGCGGACACCAGTTGGCCATCACCATCTTTATGGATTTTACCCTCATATATGACACGAGACATAGTGCTGCGGTCCTATTTTAAGCCAAACGGGTGGACTACCTTTTTATGCTCCAGTAAGAGCTCATATAGTATAGAAGTGGAAACGCAGATTCTGAGGTAGCTTCTGCACGCAGCACCTCTCCGATAAAGATAGTGTGGTCGCCGGCCTCAACCCTCTGTTTCACGGAACACTCAACGTATGCTATGGCCGAGCTTATGATTGGACTACCCGTTATTCCTGTAAACCATTCGATGCCGGAAAACCTTTGCTCCGCGTTCAATGTAGGGTCTGCGAACCGCTTTGACACATCCGAATCTTTCTCCGATAGAACAGATACTGCGAAAATTCCCGATGCCTCTATGTATTTTTTGGTCCTCCCTTCACTGTTCAACGACACCATAACCAGCTTAGGGTTCAGTGAAATGCTTGAGAAGGCCTGAACCGTTGAACCCATCTTCTCTCCTTGGTGCACCGTGGTTACAACGGTCACACCGGTCGCGAACCTACTCATTGCACGCCTAAATGTTTCCGGGTTAACGGACTTCGATTGGTCGACTTTTCTAGGATTTTCAGGCATGCTCGAAAAACCGAGGTTCCTTGGTATTTAAGAAACACGGTTCCATAAACAGGAATCCTCCCTTCTTTCAGGTGAAGCCGTACGGGTGAAGTTAAAAGCACGCCCAAGTTGTGCTTGGAGAACGTTGAAAAACAAGAAACAGAAATTCATCAAGGATCCCTTCGACGTCAGAATTGGGGAAACCTTAGAAGTTGAATCGGCTCTGCCCGCGGTGAGCCTTTTAGGGGCTCCATGGGATGGAGCCGTTGGAACCAGACCCGGATCACGGCAGGCACCCGCGTCGATAAGGCAGCAGCTCTACTCTATGCCATACACTGGGGGCTATAGGATTCTGGACCTTGGTGATGTCGATGCGGTGATTGGCGACCATCAACTAACCTGGAGGCGGATCACCAGGTCTGTGAGAGAATGTCTCAGCATTGGAGAAGAAACCCTTGTGATGGGAGGGGACAGCACTGTTTCCTATGCGGCTCACCGCGCGCTCAGGAATCGGGTAGAAACAGGGGTAGCCTATGTAATGCTCGACGCCCACCCAGATGTAAGGGTGGTTACAGAAGGGTTGACAAGCGGCCAAGTCGCCAGATGGGTACGCAACATGGACCCTGCCACTCCGATATTCGTCCTCGGCGTCAGACCACGTTCGAACGCCAGCTACCTTTTCCGTGAGGCAGACAAGCTGAACGTCAGCGTGCTCACCTTGGATCAAATGATGTCAGCAGGGGTTTCCGAAACCGTGAGCCTTGTTGCCGAAAGATGCGAAGACCGCGTGGTTCAACTCAGTGTAAACATGGACGTCGTAGATCCCGCTTACGCTCCGGGAGTAAACAGTCCGTCTCCCGGCGGCCTTACGTCGCGTGAGGCACTTAATTTAGTTACCGCGTTATGCCTTAGAATGAAACCTAGGCTGGTAGATGTCGTTGAGGTGACGCCAGCTTACGACAGGGATGGAGTCACATCTTCTCTTGCTGCCGCTATGCTTTCCGAGTCCATTTGGGTCGGTAAGCAAGCCTGAACTCGCAGCACAGGCCTTTGGATCGTCGAGTAAGCGGAGAAGTAAACGATGAATTCGAAGTTCAGGAAATACCTGAGCGCAGTGCGCCTGCAAAACCAAGCGCCGATTACAATAAGCTTTTCACATAAAATTGTGTGATGAGCACATGTCATCCGACATCGGAGCCGAACTTAGTCGTCTTGGCAGCTACCGGAAGATGTTTCAAACCTTGCGTGAAGCAGGTGTCGACGTGGCTAAAACATTGAACGAGCAGTTCTCCAAGGACGGTGGACTGTTCAGACTTGTGGGTTTCAGTATCAAGGAAGTTTCCGAAGGTAGTGCTTCCATGACCTTCTCAAACTCCGACGTCGCCACAAGACGGGGCGGAATGGTTCACGGCGGCGTCGCAATGTACGCGCTGGACACAGCATGCGGTCTGTCCGTGATGACCGTAAACGATTCCACCGATCAGGTTACGCTCGAATTAAAGGTGAACTTCCTTGTACCCCTGACGCATCCTCCCTTCACAGTCAGCGGGCACACGATAAGAAAAGGCGGTAGAACAGTGGTTGCTGAGGGAGAAATAGTTGACTCTAAAGGGGAAATATGCGCAAAGGCACTTGGAACGTGGTACATTCTTTCGGAAAGAAGAGGCAACGGTCCTTCTCCTGTGGTCAAGGGCGCATAGCATTATTTATTGTAACTCATGCCCCACCGGCGCATTTCGTTTGAACGGTGAAAAGAAAGCAGGTTTTCCGATCTCGTCACCCCCTACAGGCATAAATAGGCAGATGGCTGAGACCGGTAGAGGCGATCACTGGGTAACGGAGCCCACTGCATCTATCTCAACAAGCCAGCTTGGGGAAACCATGCTGGCCACAACAGTAGCTCTTGCCGGCGGGTTAACTGGGAAGAATTTCGAATAGACTTCGTTCATCTGCTTGAAGTGTTCCGGGTTCTTCAGATACACTGTAACTTTGAGCACGGCTTCCATAGAGCTGCCCCCAGCCTTCAGGACTTCCTTGACGTTTTCCAGAGTTCTTTCAACCTGCTTTTCTATTCCGCCCTCAACTACCTTGCCCGTCGAGGGGTCAACTGGCCCCTGGCCTGACACGAACACAAGTCCCGCGTAGCGGACACCTTGAGAGTATGGGCCGAGCGGGGTCGGCGCATTCTTTGAGTAAACCAGCTGCTTTTCCATGGTCTCATTCTGTGCAGGTGCTTCAGGCTTAAACGTCTTTTGCTAGTGGGCGGGCGCTGGACCCTGTTTGGAAACATATATACTTACTCGGGAATAGGAAATAGCATGGTTGTCAGAGTATACGGCGGCGACTCAGGTATTGTTTTAGCGGCGCCTAGCTCGGAAACACAGCTTGGTCAGTTGTTCGCTTGCAGGGTCGAAGGGAGATCAGTAATCCTCAAAGTGATCGACTTCTCCTACGTGTCTTCCGCAGAGGAACAGTTTCTGGCGGAAATGAGTAAACAGTCGGAAGATGCCACACCATTGAGGCTTACCTACTCCGATTCCGTGACCACTCTTGTCTCAAAGCTTAAGCCTCTTGTTGAAGTAACCTCTCAGGGTGTCAGATCTTACAGGACCAACATTCCTCCTGGCACACAGCTTTTCGAGGCAAACGAAAAAGACCTTGAGTTTCTGCAAAGACCAAATGGCTTGCCCTTCGGTAAAGTCAGAAGCGGCCACAACGTGCTTGATGTAAAGGTTATGCTCGACCCGTTGAAAACTCTCTCCGAACACCTTTTGATAGCGGCCACCACAGGACGAGGTAAAAGCAATCTTTTGAAGACAGTGTTGTGGTCACTCATGGATTCCGGAACAGTCGGTATTGTTGTTGTGGACCCCCATAGGGAATACTTCTCGGAGTTGAGGGATCATCCGCGCGTTCAAAGCTCTCTTGTATCTTTTAGCCCGAACCCCGCCCCCGGAGAGGTTCAGCTCGCCGTAAGCACTGAGCTGATTCGTCCAAGTCACCTGGAAGGCTCTGTTACTTTGTCAGAGGCCCAGGAAAGAGAAGCGGATCTTTTGGCTCGTCGACCACCCAGCACCGGTGATGATGGGTCTGATGGCGAATTCAAGGGATATGGGTCAAAATGGGTTGAAGCCCTGGTGACTGGAAAAGCCATACCCAAGGGAGACGACATCAGAACTTCTTCAGTGGTGAGCACTAGGGTCACTTTGATGCGTAAACTATCCAGGCTTCTTTCCGTCGATGAAAACGGCCACTACGGTGTGTTTAAGGTGCCTTCCCTTTGCAAAGAACGAGAAGTAGATGGTTCCACGTTTCTGAAGCAGGTAGCTGAGGCAGTTGATAAGAAAAAGATTGTGCTTATTGATTCAAGTAGCATAAGCCAGGACGCTGAGATGCTGATTGGAAACATGGTCTGCCAGTATCTTCTAGACCAAAACATGCGTAGGAAGCAGAACGGAGAAAGCTTCGAGCCCTGTGCAATAGTGTTGGAGGAGGCTCCACGATTGCTGAGCGCAAACTCGCCGCCGAACTCATACATGCGGGTTGCACGGGAAGGAAGGAAGTTTGGTATCGGATTGATAGCGGTGACACAGTTGATAAGCGTGATTCCTGAAGATATACTCGCGAACATGAATACCAAGGTATACTTTGGTATGGCAAGTGGAAGGGAGAGGAGGGCTGCTATCGACAACGCGCTGAATGACTTGGACGGCGAAGAGGATGAGCTTGTGCGCCTCGACGTAGGTGAAGCGATACTTACAAACACCAGGCTGGGTTTCGCGGTACCCATCAAAGTGCCCTCAATAGAGGAGTTCAAGACTTTGACAAGTGAGGTTAAAAAGGTTGAATGGCTGAGGCCTGGACAGAAACTGGTGGAGTAGATTGGTGAAGTTTGCTCACGTTTCCGATCTACATGTGGGAGCGTTTCAGGACGCGTACTTCAGAGAGAAGGAACGGAAAACTATTCAAACCTTTGTTGAAATGTGCATAAAGGAGAACCTGGATTTTGTACTAGTATCCGGCGACCTGTTCGACAGCAACATACCTCCAATGTCTGAGGCGATTATGCTTGTAAGGGAGTTCAGGAAACTGAGAGATGCCGGGATTCGAATATACTGTGTTTTCGGAAGCCACGACTCCTCTCCCACAAGGAGTTCGATGATAGAACTGCTGGCGGCCGAAGGGTTGATCCGTGAGGTCGACGACATGATAGAGGATGCGACTGGTACCATCATAGGCGGGGTCCATGGGCTCGCAGGGGCAAAGGAAGTGCATTATTACAGAGAAACTCACTTCAAGACACCCGACCCATCCAAGCCTTCGGTATTCATGTTCCATACAGCGGTAACCGAAGCGAACATGGTCCCACTCGACCAGTCGATTCCCTTAAGTTCGCTCCCTACCGGATACAAGTACTATGCGGGAGGCCACCTGCATAGACGAGTGGAATTGGAGCTAAATGGGTCACCGGTTAACTATCCCGGCCCCCTGTTTTTGGGATACGGTTTAAGGGATTTAGAAGAATATGCCAGACATTCTTTTTCCGGCTTCTATATTGTCGAAATGACAGACTCCGTGTCGTTCAGGTATGTTGAGCTTAAGCCTCTGAACTGCACGCTGGTGGACTTCGATTCTGCAGGTCTCAGTGACGAAGAGTGTATAAGGGAGCTGGAAAAAGAAGTAAAGGCTGCCTTAAAGGATATGGAGCCACAATCTCTTATACTGGTCAAGGTCTACGGCCAGCTTGCAAGCGGCAGCCGAGCGAACGTCACAAGCTTCTTGGAAACACTTCGCAGAACGGTCAAAGGGATGGAAATCAGGGTGAACGATAATCAGCTAATAGACTTCGAAGACCCTCCCCTCGAAGCAGGGGAAAACGAGGATGAAAGGCTGCTTGCGGACTTGGCAGAGACTTTTCCCATTACAGTTGACACCCAGTTCATGGGAACTCTGATAGATATTCTTGCGCAGCCAAAGCCTGAGGGGAAAACTGTGCAAGACTTTATGGAAGACCTGTACGATTTCCACGTCAAGCCTCTCTTAGCCGGTAAAGGGGTTCCGCTTGAATGAAGCCTCGCTACAGAATAAGTGAAGTTCGTCTGAAAAACGTCAAGAGTCATGCTGAATCAGTGATCCGGTTCTCGTCGGGCCTGAACCTGATCGAAGGAGACGTTGGTTCTGGCAAATCAACCATTTTGGAATCAATTGAGGCGGCTCTACTTGGATTCAGAGTCAAAGGCCTTCTGCGCGTAGGGGAGCAGTCGGGTATGATCAGGCTAATCATGGACCCCGAGTCAGTGGTTCAGCTCGACATCTCAAAACAAGGAAACAAAGGAGGCATGTTTTCAAAAGATGGAAAAGCCATCCCATGCACAGCAAGCCAGCTAAGAGAGAACTCAATCAAAGAGTTCAGGCTCGGCGAATCTCCGCTGACCACGAGTGAACCCAAGGTTTTCAGAACCGCTGTATACGTCAAACAAGAGGACCTCAAGTCGATTCTGGAAAACCAAGATGAAATTGAAGAGCTCGTTAGAAAGGCAACAGGATTAGACAGGTATGCAGTCGCCCGTGAAAACGCTAAGATGGTTGCCGCCCAGATCACGTCGGTAACCAGATTACTGGATGAGAGGATTCTGCGACTTTCCCAGTCCGTTGAACTGGACAAAAACATTGAAACCAGGCTCCGAGAAAAGGAGTCCGCTCTCGAACAGCGTTTGGCTCGCAAGAGTTCTCTCCAAGCAGAACTGAAGCACCTGCAGGAGAAACTGGATGTTGTCCAGGAAGCGTTCAACAACCTTGTATCCGAGCATTCGGCAATCAAATCCAGTATAAAGAGCCTTGAGGACAGGCGAAACGAACTCACTGATCAAGCGGAGAACCTGGCTAAGAAAATCCTTGATCTTGAAACCAAGCAGCTTGAACTGGGTGAGATTCCTAAAGTCGAGTACGACGAATTTTCCTTAGAGCAACAGATGAATGAAACGAGCCGTATTTTGGGGAACCTTGAAAGAGCGAAACAGGAATACGCGAACACGTCTAGCCGTGTTGTTTCGATAGAAAAAGAGCTTGAGCGGCTGACCCGGGAATACTCTGATGCGCCAGATTTCGATCATATCGAAGTGCTACTGACTCAGACGAGTTCTCAGCTTAACGAATATAGGGGGGTACGTAAAGAGAAGGCTTCCGCACTGGCCGAGTACAGGAAGCTGTTCTCGCTTGGAATTTGCCCCACATGCAGACGCCCGGTGTCCAAGGAGGATGCCTCAAAACACATCCAGCTCTATGAGGAAGAAATTGAATCACTGGACCGAAAGATCGCTTCTCAACAAGAGGAAGTTGAGCGACTGGCTTTGGATGAGCAAAGAGCCAGAAAAGCGAAGGAAGCCAGAATTAAAGCCGAGTCGCTCGAAGCCGAACTTAATCGGCTAAGAGGGTCATGCACGCCCGTCGACGACGCCCGTATCTCGCAGCTGAAGAATGAGTTTGAAAGGATACGTCTACAGCTGAACTACGCCAGAAAGTCCAAAGAAGCCAAATCACTGGAGTCTCAGCTTACCGAGGCCAAAAGCGAATATGAACGGTGCTGCGTCAGAATGTCTGAGATCAGCGAACAGTTGAACTCCAAAAACAATGATTTGAAGATGGTTGCATCCGAACGTGAAAAGCTCGATTCGGAGATGAGTCATCTGAAGCGTCTTAAACAAGACACGGAGGAGCAATACAGTAAGGCAACAGAGGATTGTGCCAACTTGGATGGAGAAATCGGTGAGCTACGTAAAAGATTAGACGACTATAGAACGCTTGTGAAAGAATTGGAGCTCACCAAGGAAAGGAGGCGCCTCGTTTCACTCGTACAGGAATTTTTCTCGGATAAGCTATATCAGTCGCTCAAACAAATCGAGGACCTTAAGCTGAGAGCGATTCACAGAGACGTCAGAACGAAGACAAAGGAGTATTTCGCTGTGCTCATGCAGGATGAGCAAAGAGGAGTTGAACTCGAAGGCCTAGTACCCTATATGGTTAGAAGAATAGGTGGGAAATGGGAGAAGATATCGTCTCCAAGCGGAGGCGAACGCTCGGCGCTCGCACTTGCATTCAGGCTAGCACTGAGCCATGTATCCAGAACATACCAAGGAATAGGGGTAGACTTCATAATACTGGATGAACCCACAGATGGCTTCAGTTCAGAGCAGCTTCAGAAATTCAGGTCAGTTCTAGAAAGGCTAGACGTGGGACAGATACTGCTGGTAACTCACCATGAAGTACTGGAGTCTATAGGCGGGAACGTGTTCAAGGTCAGATACTCTCCAGATGGAAGCATCGTTGAACAGGTGAGCTGAAGTTTGGACTTGGATCACGCGATAAGAAGTCTTTTGGATGACGTCATTCAGTGGCCGGTCGAAGCGTTTGAAGAGTTTGAAGGAGAGCTGGTGAGTCCTGACATCAAATTGGACAAGCCTACTTTTGTGGACGTCGGAGGCGCCGACGGGCTGTCAGATCTTACATACGTTGACGGCGGCTCGGTTGTGGTAATAGACTATGGGCCGCTACTCGTGGAGTTCAACAGGGCAGCGGCAGTAAAGAAAAGCAAAGGGAAAAGCGTTCGGGATGCAGAAGTTATATCATATTTGAGTTTGACCAGACTGGAAAAAGGAAACGTCCGTACACAGATTTACCCTGTTTCATCGAGCCGTGACGACCTGTGGGGTCAGCTTGTTGTGCCCGATGCCGTGCGTCTGAACCGTAGACCTGTTGGCAGAGCCAGACGCGTAGGGGAACTGTTGTTGGCATACACTTTCCTCGAGGACTCTGACGCGGTGGTAGTTGACGGAAGCCTGGGTCATGGTAGCGATCAAGCGGAAATATCGTGGCTCAGCAAGGTTTTTGAGCGTTCTGAGGAAACGCATTCCGCTTTGTGTGGGTTTGCCAAGAGCAGCTCTTTAACTTTCAACGGCTTTCTCCTGGGCTCATACGTCGAGTCCGCCGCCAACGAGTCGGGTTTGCGTCATTACGTTGCAAGGGTTGGTCGCGCCGAAAGAAGGATGATTCAATCTGGAAGCTATAAGACAACCGAGATCTACGTATGCAAGCTCAATTCGAGTTCTCCGAAGCCTTATACTGTTGAAGTGTTGCCGTCTGAATCGACTTACGGTCTCTTTTCCTCTCTTCAGGAGGACTGCGCGATAATCGGGCATCCCGGGTATCCTTCGGGGCTGGTTAGAGCAGACAGGCGTGCGCGGATAGTTGCTTCAACCGAAAGAGAAATCGTTAGAGAAAAGATAAGAAGGGCTGGAATGGAAGCCCCCATTATAAAGGAAATATTCGCCCACGATTTTCTTGACTCACTGGCTGGCCACATCTGATTGAGGTCTGACCTTATGCTTTCCCCATTCCTATGAGTGAATCCGTCTGTGCAAAGTGTTATTCGTGGGGAAGAGTCTTGTAAGAGCGTACTAAAATGTGGGCAACTGCTTCTGATGGTTAGAAGATTCGCCGAAACCAACCGGATTGCGCGAGCAGGGTTGACCTGTCGGTTACACGAAATAAAGAAGCTGACTGCAAGTAGGGAGAAGCCGTTCAGGGAGTGGAGAATAAAGGAGTTTTGTCCTGTCGCACCTGCAACGTGCGGCAAAGTTAATAGTATTACAGGCTCTGTCAGCTAATGGATGTTTCTCCCGAGTGCAGGATTCCTGGTCGCAGGCTCCGCCTCCGCCTCGTCTGAGCGCTCTTGGGAAGGTTGACTTGTTGTGTCCAATGCGCTCGACTATGAAAAGATTCTCAGAAGCCAACCACGTAGAGAAATCCTAATCTTTCTGGCGGAAAACGGTCCTTCAAGATTTATAGACATAAAAAATGGAACGGGTCTTGCAACCGGCGTAATATACCATCATCTACGAAGCCTGGGACCGCTCGTTGTGAAGACCGACTCCAAATCGTACGCGCTCACAGACCTGGGTTTATCTGTTGTCAGCTTTATGAACGGCTCAAATCTCCGAGTAGACTTCAGGAAATCCGGCTCCTATGTTAACGACGTCTGGCTCGAAGAAACCCCTCGCCTTGCCAGGGCCGCGTCAACCATCACGCTGGCACCGGTTATGAAGGCAGCAGAAAGCAGTCGACCCCTAGCTGTCGCCATACTTTTCGCAGCACTCGAATTTCTTCTTCTGCTTACATTCAAAGCTCCCGTGTTCACCGTCTTAAGCGTTGGCATCGTGCGCATGCCGGCAGTGGCCTCCGTGATTTCGCTTCTTCTGCTTTACGTGTGTGCGAGAATCTACGGTTTCCTCGTGTCAGGCGGCTCGTATTCAACCAATTCCGGCTCGGAAAGGAAGGGGTTGAGGGTAACGGCTACTGTACTATATGAGGCAGTGAACCCTCCATTGGCCTCTGGGTTGGCGTTAGGGATATGTGTGATCTATGTTTCAGGATGGCTTTCCTATGCTTACGGTCAAATCGGTAGCCTGGTTTCCCTGCCTCTAACGGTTTGGGGTGTCCTCGTTTTGGCGCAGGCTGTCAGTTTTTTTGAAGGCACAGAGTTCATAACCTCAGTGATTTTTCCATTCACAGCTTCTGTTGTTGTGGCGTTGGTGGATTCAGCCTACAACGGAAGCATAGTCTACCAGCCCGTGCAAGACTTGGTTCTTGTATCTTTCATCGTCTGCTCGATTACAGTTGCACGCTGGGCTGATTCTCTAATGAAGACTGCGGCGGTTAAGCTTCGAGCTCAGTAACCGAGGGCCAGCCCGTCGCCTCTCCCGTCTGCCGCGCCCACAAGTGTGCCGTTTCGCTCGAACAGCACTCCCTGAGCGTGTCCAGTGGTGGAAGACAGCCTGCTAAGCACCTCGACCTTAGGACTCACTGCCCTTCGAGCCGCTTCTGCAAGTTCTTCCTCAACCATGTAGTGTAACTCTTTGTCATATATTGTTGCCTGCGCCGCCCATCTAGGAGCGTCTATCGCGGACTGTAAATCCATGTTGAAGTCAACGACGTTCGTCATGAGCTGAACGTGTATCTGAGGCTGTATGTCGCCACCCATCGATCCTATTACCAGTGCAGGCTCCCCGTCTCTGGACGCGGCGGACGCGCAAAGTGTGTGAAACGTCCTTTTCCCCGGGGCGATCTGGTTGTGGCTCGAGGCATCAAGCGTGAAATAACAGCCCCTGTTATGGAGAACTATGCCTGTTCCTTCGGGAACAACACCGGAGCCGAAGCCCATGTAGTTGCTCTGAATCACTGAGGCGAAGTTTCCTTCACAGTCGGCCACAGCGAAATAGGTTGTGTCCGACCCCGGTTCCTTTTTGGAGGTGATAGGCGCCGGCTCAGATTCATCCAGCAAGCCCCGAGCGTACTCCTTGCTCAGAAAGTCCCTTGGAAGATGAACGCTTCGAGGATCACCTATCCATTTCGCTCTTTCCGAATATGCGGCCGCGCAAGTTTTGTAAAACATTTTGAGGCATTCGGGCGTCCCGAACCCCATCGATCCCACGTCGGCGTTCTCCAACATGTTAAGCCAAAGCAGCACTGTTGCAGCCTGGCTGTTCGGAGGCGTTTCGTAAACCGTTAGACCCCGGTAGTCTGTTTTCAGCGGTTCCTCCCAGTTCGACGTATGGTGGGCGAAGTCCTCCTCGGTCAGAACGCCTCCCAGTTTGTCGATGCCTTTCACCATTCTGGCACACAGGGATCCTCTGTAGAAACTCTCTGCTCCTTCTTCGGCGATACTCCTAAGGCTGGAAGCGAGGTCTTTTTGTCTGAACAGACTCCCCGCTGCTGGAGCCCCACCGTCCGGTGTGAAAATTTTTCTCCAATTTTCATATTCACCGAGAGTCCGTTGAGAAGCGGACACCGAAGCACTGTAGTTGATAGTAACGGGGAAACCCGTTTCAGCGGCTTCCACAGCATAGGAAAGCAGGTCCGCAAGTTCGAAGCTACAGTAGTTTTTCAGTAACTGGTTCCATCCGTCGACCAGGCCGGGAACAGTCACGGCTGAGAGAGGTCCACGCTTGGGTATCTCGTTCATACCTTTATTCCTGAAGAATTCAGGGGTGCAGAGTTTGCCCGCGCGGCCTGACGCGTTGAGACTCCGTATCCTTCCTCCCAGATTGCCCACTAGAGCGAACATGTCTCCGCCGAGGCCGCAAAGATTGTTTTGAACCACGCACAGGGTTGAGCTTACTGCGAGAGCCGCATCCATGAAGTTTCCTCCCTTCTCGAACACACGTATGCCGGATAGTGTTGCAAGAGGGTGTGAACTAGAGACAACGACCTTTTTTCCCCGGACTTCGGCGCGGAGTCTCCAACGCAAACCAAATCGCTGGAGGCGATTCTGAGAAGTTCCCATTAACCATTTCCCCAGTCGTTAACGGAAGTCCGTGTATACTGGGTTTCTGCTTTTGCAGGCGGGTTCGATGGGTTTGCTCGGAAGCCTTTTAAGTCGTAGGGAGTAAACTGTAGAGTTAGTAAAGGGTTTTAGGCTGATGTCTGTGCTGCGGGAACTGCATGGAGAAGAGCATCGGGAGCTCAGAGACGGATTCGGTAGAATTGCTCGTAAACTCCGTATCTCTGTTACTGACAGATGTAACTTCAGATGTAGTTTCTGTATGCCTTCGAACCCTGTCTGGCTCAAAAAAGAAGAAATTCTTACCTACGAGGAAATCACAAGAGTAGTCGGAATATTAGCGGGTATGGGTGTGTCGAAAGTGAGGCTTAGCGGAGGCGAGCCACTGGTACGCAAAGACATAGAGCAGCTTGTTAAAATGATTCACGGCGTGCCGGGTGTGTCCTCTGTAAGCATGACCACGAACGGAGCCCTGTTGCGTTCGAAGGCCGCGGCTCTAAAGCATGCCGGCCTTTCCAGTGTGACAGTCAGCCTTCATAGCCTGAAGTCTTCTAGATATGATCGTATTACGGGAACTAGGGGAGTTTTCGACAGGGTTTTGGACGGTGTCGCAGAGGCCCGACGCGTTGGTATTGAGGTTAAAGTGAACTGTGTGGTAACTAGGGGGTGTAACGATGACGAAATTCTTGATTTCGCTGACTTCGCAGTCAGGTCGGGGACAGTTGTCAGGTTTATTGAATATATGCCGTTCGATGGACAAAAGCCGTGGGACTCTACACTATTGGTTAGCGGCAAAGAGGTCATTTCAAGGATAAAAGGCAGGTATGAGTTGGTTGAGCTGCCGCGTGAAGCCGGCTCCACGGCTGTGAGCTACACGGTTGCAGGACATCAGAGGCCAGTGGTCAGCACAATTACGTCTATGACGGCGCCCTTCTGCGGTGACTGTGATAGAATTCGCCTCAAAGCCGAGGGCAAAATAGTCCCATGTCTGTTCAGCCAAGCGGAGTATGACATCAAAACCGCACTACGCTCAGGGGCGTCTGACAGGGATCTTGAGCTGATTATCAGAAGTGCGTTTGCATCCAAGTTCGCGGGCGTGGAAACTCTGATAAAGAGTGGAGCCGCCTTGAGAAACGTCAGGCCAATGCATGTGATCGGCGGATAAGTTTTGAATTCCGCGTCTAACTGAAGTAGCTTTTCACCATACTTGTCAACATGTTTCTTTCCGCAAGTATATCGCGAATAGAAATAACTCCGGCCAAATTGCCAACCTCATCCAAAACCACTAGATGGCGTATTCGGTTCGCCGCCATAAGTAAAGCCGCTTTTTCCAGCTGATCATCAACGTTTACCGTGACCAGCTTCACTGAAGCAATCTTCATGACGTTTTCAGTCAGCGGTAAACCCGAGGCAACTGCCCTTATGATGTCTCTTTCAGAGACGACTGCCATGGGACGCTCAGGGCGTGCCTGATCCACTACTACCAGGATGCCAACAGAGTTCTGTGAAAGCATTTTGGCGCTTTCAAGAATCGTGCGGGACTTGTCAATAGTTATAGGCGGCCTTTTCAAAATCTTAGAAACCAGTGGCATCTAACGTATCCTCAAAAAGCATTCGTTCTGCAAACATATATGTCTTCCTCTAGATGAGTTCTGGAAAACTGCTTTCGAATCACCGAATTCCAGATTCGAGGAGTCGGCAGCGAGCTTTGGCCCCTACTGTCTTCGGCTGTTAAGCTCCTATGACTACGCGAGCACATCAGTATATGGCGTCACGCGGAACACTGCCTTGAGGTGGTTTCCGAGAGGGGGTCCTGTTAATATAGCCCACACTCAAGTAGAAAACATGGATAACGCTAGGGTTTCTGAAATCTTTGAGGAACTAGCAGACTACCTAGAGATCCAAGGAGAGGAAAGCTACAAGGTTGCGGCGTACAGGAAGGCTGCCAAGAACATCAGAACAAGCCCAAAGGATATCAGAAGTCTCTGGCTTTCCGGAGCTCTAAAAGACATTCCGGGCGTGGGTCCAGCTATAGAAAAGAAGATATCCGAAATCATGGAAACGGGTAGCCTCTCACTGTTAGAAGAGACGCGTAAAAAGACGCCTAAGGGCCTAGTTGAACTGATGACGGTTCCCTTTGTGGGTCCGAAAACAGCTCGTGAACTCTACATGAAGTACGGCATCGCAGACAAGGCCAGCCTCATCAAAGAATTGAACAGTGGATCACTTGTTGAAAGAGGGTTTTCTGAGAAGACCGCGAAAAAGATACTTGACGCAGTCAGAAAGCTTGGTGCCAGCGCATCCCGTATGCTTCTCATTGAAGCCCTGGACGCAGGCTACTCCCTAATTGACGTTTTGTCGAAGGATTCGGGGTTCAGGTTTCAGATTGCTGGAAGCACACGCAGGGGGAGTGAGACAGTTGGAGACATAGACCTGATTGCCCTACCCTTGGAAGAAGGCAAAGACCTGTTGAGTCTGCGACCCGTGTTGACAAAGGGCAGGATTGTGGTGAGTGGACGTGACAAACTCACATGGATAAACGATTCGGGAATACAGTTTGATTTCAGGCTTGCTTCAGAGGAAGACTTTGGTGCTATGATGCAGTATTTCACTGGGTCAAAGGACCACAACGTGCAGCTGAGGACACTTGCGCAAGGCCACGGTCTGAAATTAAACGAATATGGGTTGTTCACCCAATCCGGTGAACGTGTTGCTGGGAAAACGGAAGAAGAAATATATCTTAAGCTTGGGTTGAAGTTTATTGAGCCCGAGTTAAGGGAAGGCGCCGGAGAAATAGAAGCCGCTGAAAAAGGGACTCTTCCCAAACTGGTCGACCAGTCCTCGATCCTAGGAGATTTTCATGTTCACTCAAACTGGAGCGATGGAAGAGATTCGATGGAAGCTATGGTGCAGGAATGCAGAAAACTGGGCTACCGTTTTATGGTTTTCACAGACCATTCACAGGGAGAGAAAATTGCCAACGGTTTGAGCGAAGAGCGAGTGAAAAAGCAAAGTCAGGAAATATCTCGGCTTCAAAATGCATATCCGGATATCAGAATATATCACGGAGCCGAAGTGAGCATACTCCGCGGGGGCCGACTGGACTACGATGATGTCGTCCTTAAAATCTTCGATTATGTGGTTGCTTCTTTGCATCGGCGGTTCACAGATGATCCGGATGTGTTGACGGACGCGGTTGCGGCTGCCGTGGAAAACAGGTACGTGGATACCCTTGGCCATCCCACGGGCAGGCTTCTTGGTAGAAGACCGGAATACCCGTTGCAAATGGACCGACTAATTCAGAGAATAGCTAAAGCAGGCAAAAAAATGGAGTTAAATGGTCAGCCGAGAAGAATGGACTTGCCTCCCATCTATGCGCGACGGGCAAAGGATAACGGGGTGACGCTTGTAGCCTGCAGCGACGCGCACTCCATTGGAGAGCTTTACAACATGCAGTTCGCGGTGATTCTGGCGAGAAGGGCTTGGGTGGATTCGGACCGGCTGTACAACGCGCACCTGTTTGAACCCCGACGCTAGAACTGTGTGAACGTCTGGCTATAACCATCAGTTAAATCCTGTAGCAACCTCGCGGGCGAAGATTTGAAGGGAATCAGATATGGCTTCCTTACTGTTTAGAAGATGGGTAGAGAGTACAATCCTGGACACGCCCACCCGTCTGTAATCTTCAATTCTCTTAGCTATCTCTGAAGGTGAACCAACCAGGGCTCCCTCCGCGAATTCTTCTACTTCTTCTCCAAAAAGAGAAGCAACGCTTTTCGCGTTTTCCCACGCTTTGTCGCTGCTTGAATTTATGAACAAGGCAAGATGGGCTGCTAACTCCGGTCTTTCTTGAGGCGCCGTTGAACGCTCTGAACGTAACATCCTCTCATAGTCGTGTGGCGAAAAATCTGTTGGAATCCATGCATATCCGAATTTCATCGCTCTCTGGAGAGCAGACTTACTGTTCCCTCCAATCAGCACTTCAGGCGCCTCCATGGTTTTTGCGCCGACTTCCACATCATCATAGGTATAGTATTTACCTTTGAAGCTGACAACACCATTGCTCCACGCTTCGGATAAAACCTTAAGCGCCTCATCTGTCCTGTCGCCCCTGTTTTCAAAGGTGACGCCCACAGAATCGAATTCGTCTTTCCTCCACCCCACTCCTATCCCGAAAACAAATCTTCCCCCACTGACTTCCTGAAGTGTTGCCGTCTGTTTTGCAACCAGGAGAGGATTCCGCAATGAAAGAATATAGACGCATGTGCCAAGGTTGATTTCAGAATCAGTTGCAATGGAGGCTAGGACCGTCAGTGGATCACCGAACGTTGAAAAACCATCCGCCAGATAGACTCCTTCGTAACCCTGTTTCTCCAGCGAATCAATCATTCTGCCCGAACCAATAAAGAATGACATTTCACTAGGTAGGTGAACGCCAAAGGAGACGGTTTTGCTCATCGCAGACACGCCTCGACGTTTGGGTATACATGCTTTTCGGCCTCTGTAGAAGGTTACTGCGCTCAGTCACGGAGCCATTTTCATGATTCAGCGGGCAAAAGATATTTGGTTTCAGCGCGAGCAGCCAAGTCCGTGAGCATTCAACCGCCAAAACGTTCAATGGACCACATGACTATGTCCAAAACTGAAGAATGGTATAAAATTAATCAGTTAGATGCAATAATTTAAGAGCAAGACTAGAAGAGCCGTAAACATGAAAGATCTTTTGCAAAGCGAACACGTTGAAATTGACAATATAGTTGGGGGACTTCTGAACGGTAAGATAGAGTGGGGGGACGGCTTGACTGCGCTGAGAGAGTCTCTAGTGAAACACATGTACTGGGAGGAGGAACAGCTGTTCAAAGAGGTTCAGAACCAAGTTGACCCACGGATGATCAGGGGACTATATGCCGAGCACGGTTCGATTATTAGATTATTGAACTCCGTTGTATCCAGCGTTCGCATAGGAGAACAAGGAGAAGCCGTTTCAAAGCTGGAGGCACTTAGAAGAGTGCTAACAGGCCACAACTCTAACGAAGACGAGGGAATATACAATGTTCTGAATAGTCTTCCGAAAGATGTAATGGACAGGCTTTTGGCTGAAAGGGGCAATCCGCCGCCCGACTGGCAGTGCGCCGTCCTAAGAGGCCGCTGGGCCTCTGAAACCAAGTAACTGACTGCACGTGTCTTCTTGGAATCGGGCACATGGCGAATAACTGTAAGATAAAGTAAAGTAAGGCATCCCAATGTGTTCTCAGATAAGAAAATCCTTAAAGCACTCCAGTTCTAAGGAAAAATTACTCCGGCCAAACGTACCCAGCGCCTCCTCATACAGCTTCCAAGATGGTACGAGCCATTCTGACAGATATTCCAGGAACCTTAGCCAGATCTTCCACGCTTGCGCCCCTCAGCGATTCGACGGTTGGGAAGCGCGTGAGAAGCGACCGCAGCCTCTCTGAACCCATTCCCGGTATAGAGTTCAGAACCGACTCAAGAGAGGCTTTGGACCTGCTCTTTCTGTGATAAAGCAAAGCAAACCGATGCGACTCGTCCCTTACCCTCTGGAGAAGCTGCAGAACCGGTGAATTCCTTGGAAGTTTGATTTCTTCTCCGCTGGGTAAACATATTGTTTCCTCTCTTTTCGCGAGCGAGATCGCGTATATATCTGAAGCATGCAGCATTCTCAGCCCTTGAAGCGCGTATCGCAGCTGTATAGGGCCGCCGTCTATCAAAAGCATGTCAGGTTTGACAACCTTTCCCGCCAAAGCGTTCTTTATGTGTCTGGCCACTGTTTCCCTTATCTTCGCGAAATCGTTTTGTCCGCGCACGCCTCTGATAGAGTAGATTCTATACCCCTTTCTGCTTTTTTCTCCGTCTACGAAGGTTACAGCCGAACCGTACGAGCTTTTGGCTCCGATGTTAGATATATCAAACCCTGTGATGATGCGTATAGGACGCTCGGCCTTCAGGAGTTTTCGCAGCTCCGATAGCGTGTATGTGTAGGATACCGTCGGAAGGTTCGAAACACACATGTCCAGGAGACGACGCTCTAAATCCGTTGATGGGCCACGCACCTTCACATCCGGGTTCTTCGTTTTGAGCCATGCCGACAGCCCTGTAAGGTGTTCAACAATTTCGGAGGAGACGAGAACGGTGTTGGCGGGTGTCCGCCCACTTGAATAAAACAGCTGCAGGAACTCACGCAACAGGTCGCCGCGGCTCATTCCGTCGGGGGAAGAAAGTTTCAGGGTCTCTCTGCCTATCAGCGAACCTTTCCTGAAGTGTAGAACAGCGGCAGCCTCACCGGTCGCTTCCACCACATCGTAGTCTGACCAGCCTGGCAGCTGAGCGTACTGTTTGGTTGACAGTTTTTCCAGTGCAATAATTCTATCTCTGAGATTTGCCGCTTCCTCATAGCGCATGGCCGAAGCCGCGTCGCGCATCTTGGAATAAAGGTCGGCCAGAACCTTCTTGTATGATCCCTTCAACACAGATGCGAACCCTTGAACGAGCTCCCGGTATTCTTCTTCCGGGACTTTGCCCGCGCATGGTGCAGAACAAAGTCCTATCTGGTAGTCCAGACATGGTTCATAGGTTTTTTTCCCGTTTAGGTCTAAGGTGCAGCTTCTTATCGGAAAGGCCTGTCTAAGGTGTTTAACCGTCAGTCTGGCGGCTCCAGCGTCGGTGTATGGTCCAAAATAGTATGATCCGTCGGATACAATTCTTCGAGTTAAAAGCACTCTGGGAAACTTTTCCTTGGTCAGTTTAATGTAGGGATACGATTTGTCATCCTTCAACATAACGTTCAGTTCGGGCTTGTAGTATTTGATGAGATTGTTTTCAAGGATGAGTGCCTCAACCTCGTTTTTGGTGACGATTGTTTCGATTTCCTTTGTTTCTTCCCGCATCCGGAGTTCACGTACGTCGATTGGTTCTCCTGAAAAATGCTGTACAACACGCTTACGAAGGCTAACTGCCTTACCAACGTAGATGGGAACACCCGCAGAGTCCCTGAAAACGTATACCCCGGGCCCAGAAGGCAGTGAGCGTATTTTCGCTCTATCTATCGGCAAGTTTTTCACGCAGGAATTTTCCAGTGTACGACGCGGCGACACGTGAAACCTGTTCAGGCGTCCCGGTGGCGACTACGTAGCCCCCTGCCTGACCGCCTTCAGGCCCCAGGTCGATCAGGTAATCGGCGCACTTAACGACGTCCAGATTGTGTTCTATCACTATAACGGTGTTCCCGGCGTCCACAAGTCTGTTGAGCACCGACAGGAGTTTGCTGACGTCGTCGAAGTGCAGTCCGGTGGTTGGTTCATCAAGTATATAGATGGTTCGTCCGGTTCCTTTCTTCTGAAGTTCAGAAGCCAGTTTGACTCTTTGTGCTTCGCCACCCGAGAGCGTTGTGGCGGCCTGACCCAGCTTTATGTATCCCAGTCCGACGTCGCAGAGCGTTTGCAGTCTGTTTCTGACAGACGGTACATTCCTGAAGAACACCAACGCTTCTTCGGCTGTCATTTCTAACACGTCTAGTATTGTTTTCCCGTTGTACAGGACCGCCAGTGTGTCAGAGTTGTACCGCTTCCCTTTACACACCTCACATTTGACGTAGACGTCGGGCAGAAAGCTCATCTCCAGTTTTATGATGCCGTCGCCCTGACATGCCTCACATCTTCCGCCACGCACATTAAAACTGAATCTGCCAGGCTTATACCCTCTTATACGTGCTTCCTCAGTTTGTGAGAAAAGCCTTCTTATGTCGTCGAAGACACCGGTATATGTTGCGGGGTTACTGCGCGGCGTCCTACCGATAGGGGACTGATCCACAACAACCACCTTGTCCACGTTTTCCAATCCGTCTATTCGATCATGGGCGCCTGGCTCGTCTACACTGCCGTAGACGGCTTTGGCAAGGGCCTTTTGCAGTATATCTACCACGAGCGTGCTCTTGCCTGAGCCGGATACTCCTGTGACGCACACGAATTCACCTAGCGGAAACGCCACATCAATGTTCTTGAGGTTGTTGTGTCTGGCGCCTCTTACAATGAGTTGAAGGCCGCTACCCTTTCTCCGCTTCTTAGGGGTTGGTATCGTCTTCGCACCAGAGAGGTATTGACCCGTCAGCGAGCCTTTGTTCGCCTCGATTTCCCTGGGGCTCCCGGCGGCCACAACAAAGCCACCGTTGACTCCAGCGCCTGGACCCAAGTCAACCACGAAGTCCGATTCCCTTATGGCTTCTTCGTCGTGTTCAACAACTATCACGGTGTTGCCGAGATCTCGCAGTTTCTTCAAAGTCGAAATAAGCATCCTGTTGTCTCTCTGATGCAGGCCTATGGTTGGTTCGTCAAGCACGTAGATTACACCCACAAGCCTGCTCCCTATCTGGGTCGCAAGCTGAACGCGCTGTGCTTCGCCACCCGAGAGCGACCCCATTGTCCTGTCCAGAGTCAGGTACCCCAACCCTACGTCCAACATGAACTTTAACCTTGAGCGGATTTCCTCGATTATCTTATCGGAAATTATCTGGCTGCTCCCTGTCAGCCGGATACCCGAAAAGAAGTCGTACGCCTCAGAGGCTGTTTTCTTCAGTACTTGCGCGATGTTGCATCCGTTAACAGTGAAGCCCAGACTTTCTCTTTTCAGCCTGTTGCCTTTGCACTCCGGGCAGACCTGTATCTTCATGAACTTCTCATAATACTTTCTCATCCATTCAGAGCCAGTGTTCTGATGTCTCCGTTTCACCATGCTTACGAGACCTTCCCAGTCGGAAACCTGGCTCAGACTCCAGTCGCCTCCCCTCCCCGTATAGTCGAACCTTATCTGTTCGGATGTACCGTAAAGAAGAGCGTTGTATGCTTCCCGTGAAAGTTCCCGAAGAGGTTTCCCAGGGTCGTCGCCGAAATGCCTTATCACCGCGGCAAGCGTCGCTGTACTTATAGAGGAGGCGACGTCGCCAAACCATTCAAAGGCGCCTTCATAGATCGATTTTGAAGGGTCCTTTATCATCTGGGCAGGATCCACTTCCATGACTTCTCCGAGACCATGACAGGTCTTGCAGGCGCCAAAAGGACTGTTAAAGCTGAACGACCTAGGAGAAGGCTCTTCTACTGAAATACCGCAGGTTGTGCACGCATAGTTTTCACTTATCAAAACAGGTTCACTCGACTTGTCCTCCGGTTCGATCAGGACCAGGCCCTTTGACCTCTGCAAACTTGTTTCGATAGCTTCTGAGAGACGGGAAGTGTCGCGGAGACTGATAACCAGCCTGTCCACTAGCACCTCAATGTTATGTCGGTTGTTCTTGGCAAGGCGAAAAGTATGGTCCAGTCTGCTCAGGTCGAACAACTTCCCGTCTATCCTCGCCTTGGAGAACCCTTCCGAAGCGAGTGTCCTAGGTAGATCCTGGAACTCCCCCTTTGCCCCCCTATATATTGGCGAATATACGCTGATCTTGCGCCCGTCTCCCAGCTTACACACGTTTTGCACGATTTCGTCCAAAGTCCATCTACTAATCTCTCTACCACAGCTAGGACAGTGCGGCACCCCTATTCTCGCGTACAGGAGCCGCAGATAGTCGTGAATTTCAGTAGCGGTGGCAACAGTACTACGAGGATTGTGCGAAGAGCTACGTTGCTCAATCGCAATTGCAGGTGAAAGCCCTTCAATGGATTCCACGTCGGGCTTATCAAGCTGCTCCAAAAACTGTCGCGCGTACGCGGAAAGCGATTCCACATATCGTCTCTGCCCCTCCGCGTAAATCGTATCAAACGCAAGACTCGACTTGCCGCTTCCACTCACACCGGTGATCACAATATACCTGTTTCTGGGTAAGTCCAAGTCTATGTTTTTGAGGTTGTGTTGCTTGGCGCCCCTGATCCTTATGCTCAACTCGTCTCAACCATCTTTTTCAACTCGACGATCCTATCCCTTAGCTGCGCCGCTTTTTCAAATCTGAGATTCTTGGCTTCTTCTATCATTTCTTCCTGAAGCCGTTCTATGGTTGCTCTGACATCTTCACCCGGCTTGACGCCTTCGTCTTCAGCTGGCTCCTCTATAATCGTAAGTATTTCCTTTCTTATGGTTACGGGCTTTATTCCATGTTCTTCGTTATACCGTAACTGTATTGCCCTACGCCTATTGGTCTCATCGATAGCAGCCTTAATCGACTCCGTTGTCTCATCGGCAAACAACACGACACGTCCGTTTACGTTGCGGGCGGCTCTCCCAATAGTCTGAATCAGGCTGGTTTGGCTCCTCAGAAACCCTTCTTTATCGGCGTCTAGAATAGCAACCAAACTTACTTCTGGTAGGTCAAGGCCTTCTCTCAGCAGGTTGACGCCTACTACCACGTCATACTTTCCTTTCCTGAGATCTCTCAGAACTTTGACTCTTTCGAGACTGTCTAATTCGCTATGCAGATAGTGGACCTTGAAACCTCTGAGAAGTAAATACTCTGACAGATCTTCAGCGGACTTTTTGGTCAAAGTTGTAACAAGCGCTCGTTCACCTTTAGAGACTACGGATTTGAGTTCCTCAACAAGGCCGTCGACCTGGTTTAGCGCAGGTTTTACAACGACCTCAGGGTCCACGAGTCCTGTAGGCCTTATTATCTGTTCTACAACCCTGCTGCTATGCTTTAGTTCGAATGGACCGGGGGTGGCGGACATAAAGACAACCTGCTTAACCTTTTCAAGAAATTCGTCGAACTTCAACGGCCTGTTGTCTCTGGCCGAGGGCAGTCTGAAACCGAACTCCACCAAAGTATCTTTTCTCGACTTGTCTCCTGCATACATCCCGTGCAGTTGAGGGACTGTGACATGCGATTCATCTATGACCGTGATAAAATCGTTTGGAAAGAAATCCAGAAGTGTATAGGGGGCTTCACCGGGTTTTCTACCTGAAAAGTGTCTGGAATAGTTTTCTATCCCCGCGCAATAACCCGTAGACCTGATCATTTCGAGGTCATAGCGTGTTCTGCTTTCCAGTCTCTGTGCTTCCAAAAGCTTTCCCTGCGCCTTGAGTTCAGCAAGTCTTTCCTCCAGCTCCTGTTCTATTGAAACGCAGGCCCGTTCTAGGACTTCTTTGGGTGCTACGAAGTGAGTCGCGGGGAAAACGAATGTGTTATCCACGTTTTCCATGAATCTACCTGTCTTGAGGTCAAAGTAAGAAATCGAAGACACTGAGTCCCCGTCTAACTCTACTCTGACGAAATAATCTTCAGCTGTACCTATATCCAGTGTGGATCCTTTTGCTCTGAACCTTCCCTTGCCCAATTCTACTTGGTTACGCTTGTAACCCATCTCCACCATTTTCTTGAACAAATCTCTTCTGTTGAACTCTGTGCCGGAGCGTATTTCGAACGATGCTTTCCTATATTCTTCGGGGGAACCAAGCCCATAGATGCAGCTTACGCTTGCAACTATTATGACGTCCCTTCTGGAAAGCAGAGCCTGTGTGGCTCTGTGTCTCAGCCTGTCTATTTCTTCGTTTATTTCGGCCTCCTTCTCGATGTATAAATCCGACTGGGGCACATACGCCTCAGGCTGATAGTAATCATAGTAGCTCACAAAGTACTCGACGGCGTTGTCTGGGAAAATGCTGCGGAACTCCGCTGCAAGCTGAGCTGCCAGCGTCTTGTTATGAGATATAATGAGAGCCGGACGCTGCACTTCCGCGATCATATTAGCCACAGTAAGGGTTTTCCCAGTGCCGGTCGCTCCGAGCAGTGTCTGAAATCTGAGTCCTTCGTTCAGTCCATCGACCAGCTCTCTGATTGCCTTCGGCTGGTCTCCTGAAGGTTTAAATCCGGAAGCGATCTTGAACAGCATTAACCGATGTCTGCAACAATAGTAGTGGAAACGGATAAAAGTTTGACGTATTCATCTCGCTGGAAACCGCGGTCAGGTTGATGTGAATAAGGGGAACGCATGACTTTCTTGCGAATTCTCTCTTTCTAGAGGAGTTATTATTAACGATACGTTTTTAACTTTCCTGTTCAAATTTTACGAGACCTTATATGAAGTCTCTTGCTGGTACCAAGTCGGAAGAGAATCTTAAGAACGCGTTTCACGGTGAAGCAATGGCAAACAGGAGATACCTTTACTTTGCGAAGAGGGCTGACGAAGAAGGTTATCCCGAAATAGCCGCCACCATGAGGAGCATAGCGGAGGGTGAAACCGCTCACGCGTTTGGCCACCTGGACTTCGTTAGACAAGGAGGGATTGGCGATCCGGCAACGGGCGTACCTATCAAGAGCTTGGAGGACATGCTCAACTCTGCCATCAAAGGTGAAACATACGAGTGGACCCAGATGTACCCGGGGTTCGCATCTCAGGCCCGTAACGAGGGGTTCCAGGAGCTTGCAGAGTGGTACGAAACACTGGCCAAAGCCGAGAAAAGCCACGCGGCCAAATTTGAACAGCTACTCAAAGATTTCAAGGGAAACTGAGTAAAGCTTCCAAACTGGCAGCCGTCAAATGTATTCTCTAGACCCGTCCAACCCTCAATTCAGCGATCAAAGCAAACTTGAAAAAGAGTTTGTAAGACAGTCATCGGTGTGTCACGGCTGTAGAAGATGCTTCAACTACTGCACGGTTTTTCCTTCTCTTTTTGGCCTAACAGACGCGAAGACACCTTCAAAGCTCGTTCTGGACGACTTGTCAACGCTATCGGAACAGTGTTTTCACTGCAATTTGTGTTATGTCAACTGCCCATATACGCCACCACACGAATTCGCAATGGACTTTCCTCATCTCATGGAGTGGGGGCTTCTTGAACACAAGAGTAAGTCAGGCATATCCTTTCTTGAAAGGGCTTCTGGCAACATGGATCTACTTCCAACACTCAGGAAACTGGGGCCGCTACGTTTACCTGTCTTGTCCCTGAGCAAAAAACTGATAGGAATAGATCCCGAATCACCGTTTCCCCCTGTGGCTAAGCGGGGTTTCTTGAGGAACGCGACCAAAAAGGACCCTGAGGAACCAGTGGCACGCGTAGTTCTCTTTCATACATGTCTTGTGGAAAACTTTTATCCAGAGCTCGGACAGGACCTAATAGACGTTTACAACTTCCTGGGCATTCAGGTGGAGCTGAAACCCTTCAGATGCTGCGGTTCACCGATGCTCGACGTAGGCGACGCCCAAAGACTGAAAGCCAACGCCGAGTACAACTTCAAGCTTCTGGAAGAATCTGCGTCCCAAGGGTTCGACATTGTGTCTCCCGTGCCAACGTGTGCGCTTATGACATGGAAAGAGTACCCTCTGATCCTGGGCAAGCCCTCGATCAAGGTGTACGACTCCTTAGAATATCTTCTGAAACTCAAAAGAGAGAAGAAGGTTTCTTTCGATAAGAAAATGGATCAGAAAGTCCTGTACCATGCTCCATGCCACCTGCGCTATCTTGGCGTAGGTATGCCCGGAGTCCAACTTATGCGTTCACTTGGAGCCGACGTCACTCAGGTGGACCAAGGTTGTTCCGGCATGGACGGAGGCTGGGGGTTCAAACATTATGATGTTGCAAGACAAGTTGGCTCCAAGATGATGGGCACGTTCAGAGAGAGTTCAACCGACGGTTCAGTTATTTTCTCAACTGAGTGTCCGTTTGCGGGTTTGCAGATACAGAAGGCTTCGGGTAAAAGGCCTATGCATCCGTTGCAGTTTCTGAAGAAGGCGCTCATGCAATGATAACAGAAGACCAAATAATGGACTGGAGAACCTATGAGAAGATCAGATCGCAAAAATATCAGGAGATCAGCTCCTATAATCTCAAACGACGCGTGCAGCTCGGAGACAGGCTTAGCCTGCTGTTTGAAAGCAGCGCAAGTGTTCTACATCAGATTCAGGAAATGGTTTACCTGGATAAGCTTGATGACAGGGACAAGATACGCCACGAGATAGGGCTCTATTCCACACTTATTCCCTGCGACGGAAAAGTTAAGGGCACATTGTTCATCAGCGCTTACAATGAGAATGATTTGCGAAGAGTGTTTGCAGAGCTGCCTGGAATCTATAACTGTGTGTCCCTGAACGTGGGGGGACGAATTATACCAGGTGAGCCCGAGGCCGGTCGCAGTCAGGGAGCGGAATTCCTTACGGTCCAGTTCCTTACTTTCGATCTACAGGGAGCGCGTTCGAAGGACGTCACCGTGAAGGTAGACCACCCGAACTACAAGGCTTCTATGAAGCTGAGCGAGGCACTTGCAAAAGAAATAATTGAAGAAGCCTATGCGCCCTGTTAGCGTTTGCGATGCTTTGGGCAAACCCCGTGTCCGGTAACACTAATCTTGACATCGCTGAATTCCGAAACCTGAGAGAGGGTTGACACGGCTTGCAAATCCTTAGGCTCCATTGCGACATCGGTTATCTCGCCGCATATCCTGCATACAAGGTTAATGTGCGGCCTGGTATCCGCATCATAGACCTTCTTCCCTGGCTCAACAATAAAGCTGGTGACCAATCCGCTTCGCTCCAATGCTTCAAGCGATTCGTACACGGTTGCAAGACTTATCGTTGGAGACAGCCTCTTCACTCTGTTGTATAACTCTTCGGCTGAGGTGTGGCCGCGTCCATTCAACACAGCCTTGGCTACCGTCAGCCTCTGGGGAGTAACCCTGTAGCCGTTGCCTCTCAACGTTTCAATTATTTTTGCATCCTCATACACTGAGGCTTCACTGTTCAAGTTTCAAACGGTATTAATATTAAATCCTAGTTAATAAGACTAACATGCAATCCGAGATAGGTTACGCATCCTATTAAACGCCCTTCTACTGTCGCAAACATATTTCCAACATAGAACCCGGAGGCGTACAGTAGAGGCTAGATGTTCTGTGCTCGAAAAGCGGGCACTGCTCTGGAGGCTTCTTTACCACTCTGCGACCCCGGCAAATAGGGTTACAGTGCGCTGTTGATCGGTCAGAAAACTGTTTGATACGAAGTGTTCTCTAACCGTAACCCAGCTCAGACGTGTAGAAGTATCCCTGTCAGTGAGAACAGGAAAATCATTCCGGCCAGCGCCGGGATAGCGGGTAGTGGTCGCTGGAGTTTTTTGAGAAGCAGAAGGTTCACGACCATGCCGGCTACTGCGCCGGCCAACGCGAAAGCACAGAGCGCCGAATCTCCGGCAACGAGGAGGCTTGTTGTCAGCGCGGCCGGAAACACTATGTCTCCGAGGCCGAGCGCACTGAGTTTCGCATGCGCCTTTACTGCTTTCGAATCAGGCTGGAACACCTTGCCACTTTCAGATGCTTCGGACAGGTTTCGCACTCCGCCAGCCACAACGAACAGGGGAAGCACGTTACCGTTCTCGACGGCGGCGTCTGCGAGAACAAGCATGTGACCTGTCTTCATAACCGCCACATAGTCGTATACCGCAAGCAGACCCAGCAAAGCGTAAAGCAGGGCGGGGTCAAGCGTGGTTGAGAGATAGACGCTTAGATAGGTTGCGATGATCAGTCCCCAAAGATTGAAAGTTGAATATCTTTTGAAGACGTACACAAAAACTACGATCAACGCAACTGCTAGGCTAAGGCCTTCTACAGTGAATCCTGTTAGAAACGGCAACACTTTTTCCAAGGGTTTGAAACTGAACCAGATATCGGAAAGCTCAAAGGAACATACAAACAGTGTCAAGGTAACATAGTATCCTAGGAGCCTTCTGAATATTCTTGGTTTCTTCCTGATCAAAAGAACGCTTAACGCTGCGAAAGTTACTATCAGGATGATTAGCGTGGCTGCCAGCTCTTCCATGGAAAACGTCAGGGGATAGCCCAGGTAGCCCTGACCATAGTTCACTCCGTATTCTATCTTAGACGCTTCACCGGTTGCCATGGATGCCGCGTAGCCGATGAGCGAGAGTAATAAGATGGATAAGGCGGGTGTTCCCAGACTCCTAAATGAAAGCTTCAGACTCCTCAAGCGGTTTCCAAAAGCTGCTTTTGAAGCATATTCGGTGAAGCGCTTTGGAATCGCCATAACCTTCTTACCCGCATTGGCTACCGTCGAAGGTAACTGCGTCAAACTCTTCGCCACAGACCTGATCGTATCGTTCCCGCCTCTTTTTAGGGCTAAGGATCCTGCACCGCTCCTTCTGGCAAGTACCTGCGCCAAGGAAGCGTCAGATAAGTTTCTGAGGTCGGCGCCTACACTACCGGGGTAAGACAATCCTAGAAGCAAAGGAGAATGGCTAACTTTTAAGATGACTGCCTGTTTATGGCGCGGAATGTCGGCTTTTTTAGATGCGTGTTACGGAAGGAAAACCCAGTTCACGCCTGTCTGGTTTATGCGTCAGGCTGGAAGATACTTGCCCGGCTACAGAGAGCTGAGGAAGCAACATAATATAGTTGAACTCATCAGAGATCCGACGCTCGCCGTCGAAGTGACCACGGAGCCCATACTTTTAGCAGGCTTCGACGCTGCAATTGTCTTTTCCGACATAGTTCTTCCCCTTCAAAGTATGGGGGTGAACGTAAGGCTCGAGGAAGGGGTCGGCCCAGTGTTTGCGTCGCCGATCGATGCGTCAGGCGTTGAAACACTTTCCGCGGGTAGACCCTCGGACGATCTGTGGTTTGTGCCTGAACAGATAAGACTATTCAGGGCTAAGAATAATCTTCCAATAATTGGATTTTCAGGGGCTCCTTTTACTTTGGCTGCATACATGATTGAAGGCGGCTATCGTCGGGGGTTCGAGAAAACGAAGGCCTTCATCTATCTCCATTGGAAGGAATGGGATAAGCTGATGCGTCTTCTGGTTCAGAACATATCTGAGTACCTTAATTCGCAGATTAAGGCGGGTGCCGGCGCAGTACAGTTATTTGACAGCTGGGTAGGCTCTCTCAGCCCCTACGACTACGAAAGATACGTGCGGCCATACAACGACATCCTGACACAGGAAGTGGTGGGTGTTCCAAGAATATATTTCGGGACAGAGATGGGCGGGATGATTAAGAGCCTTTCACACTCTGGTTTCGAAGTTATAAGCCTAGACTGGCGGACAGAACTACCCGACGGCTGGTCAATGCTAGGCCGCCAGAAGTCGATTCAGGGCAATCTTGATCCGGCTGCCCTCCTGGGGGGTAAGGACTACGCCGTGAAGGAGACAAAGCGGATTCTGGACTCGGTGGAGTGTAGCAATGGTCACATTTTTAACTTGGGTCATGGGGTTCTACCCTCGACTGATCCGTCAGTAGTAAAAGAAGTGGTTAGATTTGTCCATGAATACAGCCGCGAGAGAAGGATCAAGGGATGAAATTGCAGTCCTGATGATGGGTTATGGCAGTCCCACGGATCTTTCGGAGCTGGAACAGTATCTGAAAGGTATAGTGCATTCCCGTGAAGTGTCCGAATCATTCATAAGAGATTTTGAGTCGAGATACACGGCTATAGGCGGTAGAAGCCCTATGAACGACATTCTGAAAAAACAGAGAGCGGCGCTTGAGCGTGCTTTGAACGAACAGGGTTTTATGTCAAAGGTGTACATAGGCACAAAGCACTGGCGCCCCTCAGTATCAGAAGCTCTGGACTCAATGAGGAACGACGGGTTCACCACGGTTATAGCGCTCCCTCTTTCACCATATAACTCCTACTGGGTTATGTCGTCATATGAGCAGGCTCTTTCAGAGGCCATTAAGGAAACGGCTTTTACTGGAAAGGTGAGCTGGGTTAGAGGCTGGAACAAAAACCGATTCTTCTTAGAGTTTTGGAAGCAGAGCATAACGGAAGCCTACGGCGGTTCAAGACATCCTGTTCTCTTCTCAGCGCACAGCCTTCCCGCCCGCATGCTTCAGTACAAAGACAGGTACCCGGAAATCCTTAGGGAAACTTCTTCAGAGATAGCAAGGCTAGTAAACCCGACCTACTGGGAGTTCACTTATCAAAGTGCGGGAGACGCGAGCGATGCATGGCTCAAGCCGGATATCAAGACGAAGCTTACTGAATTTAAGGAAAAGGGGTACGGGAGCGTTGTGGTAGCGTGTATAGGCTTCGTGTTCGATCATTTAGAAGTGTTGTATGATCTTGACGTGGTGGCCAGAGCCCACGCAGAGAAGACGGGGATAAAAATGATAAGGGCAAGACAACCCAACGACGACCCGCTGTTCATAAAGGCTCTTGCCTCCGAAGTAGAAGCCGCCTGCAACTTGGTGCCTACATGAGAAAGGTGTTTTGTGAACTCACATCTAAGCACATTGAACTGCCGGAAAAAGTGGGAAGGGTTGTAAGCCTTAGCCCGGCGCTTACCGAAGCAATATTTGAAATGGGACTCGGGCACACACTTGTTGGTAGAAGCGCCTTCGATGTTCACCCGGAAGAGGCGGCTAAGAGGCCTGTCCTTGGGAGCTATTCGAGGACGAATGTTGACAAACTGAAATCGCTTGAACCAGAGCTTGTTCTGTTGACAACCGGCTACCAGCGCGACTTGGCGCTTACGTTGTCAAAGCAGTTCCCGGTATACGTTTTAGAGCTACCAGTGACAGTTGCCTCAGTTATCGACCAGTGCGCGAAGGTTGGTTTGGTTATGGGCTACCCTGAGAAGGCTCGTTCGATTGCGAGAAATCTGTACAGGGCTCTCGCCAACCAAGTTTACACGGGTGAAGATGTGGTAAAGGCGTATGTTGAGATAGACCTTGGAGGACCGGTGGTCTTTGGAGCTAACAGCTACATTACTGACGCCTTGAACTTGGTTGGAGCTTCAAACATATTCGGGGAAGACCCATGCGAATGGGAGTACAGTGTGGCGGAGAGGGTGATTGCAGCGGATCCAGACATAATATTTTATGAACCAAAAATGTTCCGTAGAACAACGGCTGAGCACGTAATACAGGAGTTTGCCAGACGAGGGCTCTCCGAGCTCAGGGCGATCAGGGAGGGTAGAGTGTATCTGACGCCTGGTCCGTACGACTTTTTGGCGCACCACGGCCCGTCGTTTATCACTAGGGCGCTGCCTTGGCTGAATGAGAAGCTCCATCAGGCTTCCCCGTAATTCGGACTAGAATTTGCTATATGCCTCACTCAACTCTTTAAGCAGAGTTTTACGCCATTCTTCGAAGCCGGAAGGTCTCTCAGGGTAGCTGGCGTTGTGGGCGATCAGACGCTCACTTTTATCAGAAGTATATTTAAGGCCCCTAGCTAAAGCCGGTCTTTCAAGAACTTTGCTGAGGAATACAGGATTGAGCAGCGATACGTTTCTGAATCTCGGGTGCTTGCGATGAGTGATTAGAGATATGTCTTCCTCAGACAGGAAATATTTCATCCCGTAGTCAATTTCATCGTTTGAAAGGGTCTGCAGATATCTCCTCAGGACCTCGAAACTAGCCATCTGATACCCGTAGTTCTTCATGTATTCGCAGTTATATTCCCAGAGTCCTTCTTCAGAGGTGTCTCCGGCTTCCAGCGCTTTGGCCACTGTCTTTCCGAGGATCACGCTTCCATAAATGGCTGGACCAATTCCGCCTGCGTCAATTGGCCTCGGCATCCACGCCGCATCCCCCACAAGCGCGTAGCCGTTTGCCACCATACAGTCGTTCGGCCTCCTTACCGGAACCTGCCAGCTGCCTTTGGCGTTTCCAGCATCACTAGCGGAGACGGACAACTTCGGGTTCTTTATTGCCTTGTTCGAAGAAACGTATTTGTCTATGAGGGATTGAAGATTGTCGTTAAGTCCATGCTTTGCATTCCTTTTTGCAAGAGCCGATTTTTGCACCCCTAGGCCAATGTTCACCTTTCGTTCACCTTTAGGAAAAGTCCACGAGTAGCCTCCAGGAGCCAGATACTGGTCCAAGTGTATTATCGCGTACTTGGGATCAAAGTAAGTGGGATCTTCCACTCCAGGCTCGAATTCATAGATGTATCTGCCCGTGCTTTCCAGGTCATCTTTGTCGATTTCCTTCTGGATTTTCGAGTTGATTGGAAGATGCATTCTTAGAAGTGAAACGCATCCGGTGGCGTCGACAACAACCTTAGCGGTCTTCTTGAATACCTCTCCTTTTTGTGTCCTACCCACCACACCCGTAATCTTCCCGTCTTCGGAAAGAAGTCTTTCAAGGGAAACGCCGTACGCGAACTGAACACCCAACTTCAGAGCGTCCTGAACCTGCTTGAGTGGAAGAAGCTTTCTGTTGATCACGTACCCTTTTCCCTCGAACAAAACCTTGGTGCTGTGATCCGGAGAATACACGAGTACACCCTCAACTTGGTGCTCAAGCTCCTTTGGTGTATAGCTTATTCCGGTTTCCCGGTAGAGGAAGTCGACGCTATTTTTGCTTACTGCATCGCCGCAGATCCAGCCCGAGCTGGTCTTCTTGGCCGGTTCGGTTTCCGCGTTGCGATCCACAACTAGAATGGAGTATGCCTGGTTAGAGAACTTCGCGATGCTTGTAGCAGTCAGAAGACCAGACATTCCTCCTCCCGCAACTATAACGTCGTAATCGGGATTAGTCATGAGCCCACATTCTAAAGCTACAATAAAAGTCTTTCACGAAGACGCGTCGCAGAAGACCAAACACTGCACACGAAAGTATGTAGAGATTTCCCTGATGCTTCAATGAGGACCTTGGACCCGGTCCTCGTATCCTGTAATGGGGAGTTACGATGACGGTGCATGACAGACGGGATCGCCATGGCGGACAAAGCACCCTTGCAGAATTTTTGTCTTCCCTTTTCACAACAGAGTTGTCTGGGACTCTGAGCCGGGGTGCATTAAGAAGCATCAGGGAGGTAATATCCGTCGCCCTGATGTTGTTCTACATAGCGTGCGGTTCACATGAGGTAACCTAATATATCTTTGGAGCCTCCTGTAAACGGTTTATTTAGAGTGAGCGGGTTCAGGTCATTTTTAAAATATTTGGCCCGTCATTGGGCGTCTCTCACATTGGTGGCGGCTTCCGCCGTTGCGTCAGGTTTCCTTAGAATACGTGTTCCGGTCCTCGTAGGTTCCGCGGTATCGGCTCTGGTATCAAGCGGCTCAGCTTCAGTTCTATTGAGGTATTCGCTGCTGATTGTGGGAGTGTCCACTGCTGCCGCTGTCCTGCAATTTGTCGTCACCTACGGCGGGCAGTGGCTGGCTCAAAGGGTGGTGTACAACATTCGTAAAGACATATTCGATGCACTGCAAAGCAAGAGTTTCAGATTCCATGATGAAAACTCCACAGGAGACCTCATGGCCAGGTCTACGATGGATGTGGAAGCTGTTAGACGGCTGATTTCGTTTGGGCTGCCTCAGCTTTTCACGACAACTTCTCTCCTCGGTATAGCAATATACACCTTGTATGGTATAGGCAAAACCTACCTGCTGGTATTTCTCTCCATAGTCCCTGTCCTGCTAGCGGTAACCTTCCTTTTGGCGATCAAGCAGGAGCCGCACTGGGATGCGATCAGGGAGAAATATGGCAGAATGTCAAAGATATTGCAGGAAAACATAGTGGGTCATAGAATCGTAAGAAGCTATACAGCTGAGGAAGAAGAAGCAAGAAGATTCAAACAGTCCACAGCGGATTACCTTGAAAGCTATTCTAATGTATCAAAGATACGTGCAACGCTTAACCCTCTCCTGTCACTCGTGGTCAGCCTTGCAATCGCGGGCTTGTTCGTGTTCAGTGGAAGGGTCTCTGGAGCAGCCTCAATAGGGTCTTTGACCGCGGCCATCTATATTTTCTTGCTGATACTGGGCCCAGTAAGGTTCTACGGGCAGCTTGTTTTGTTCTTTGAAAACGGAATGGCTGGAATGAAGAGAATATACGAGGTGCTTACCGCTAGGAGTGAAATAGTGGACGACCCCAACGGACTGAGTGCGGAAAGGATTCGCGGAGAAGTAGAGTTTAGGAATGTATCGTTTTCTTACAAAGAAAAACAGATCTTGAAGAATGTGAGCTTGCACGTGAAGCCCGGTGAGGTGGTGGGCCTCGTAGGAGAGTCCGGCTCAGGCAAAACCACTCTTGTGAACCTGGTTCCACGGTTTTACGATCCTTCTCAAGGAGAAGTCCTCGTCGACGGAGTTAATGTTAAGAACTACAGCGTCAGGTCTCTTAGAAAGATAATAGGATTCGTTTCACAGGAGGCCATGCTTTTCACTGGAACAATAGCTGAAAACATAACCTTCGGTTCTCCAAACGCCTCGATGGCAGAAATAAGAGCCGCCGCAGAAAGGGCTCAGATAGCCGACTTTATAGAGTCTCTTCCAGAAGGCTACCAGACAATCATAGGAGAAAGAGGGATCACTCTTTCAGGCGGCCAGCGTCAGAGAATAGCGATCGCACGTGCTCTAATCGTGGACCCGAAGATACTTGTTCTCGATGATTCTACCTCAAGCGTTGATGTCGAAACCGAACTCAGATTGCAGCGGGCGTTAAAGGCGGTTATAGAAGGTCGTACAACATTCGTGATTTCTCACAGACTTTCAACCCTAAGGCTGGCATCCAGGCTCTATGTATTCGGAGACGGAGAAATAGTTGAGCAGGGGAACTGGCAGGAACTCACGGAAAGAAAAGGCGTGTTTTATGAACTGTTCAGAAACCAGCTTGAAGGGCTGGCCAAGGTAACCGCGGTTGGAGGGGAGTGACGTTGGGTTGGATGGGTCCAATAGTTGAACGAGACAAAGACCCCCAATATATGAGCGATTCGAAAAAAATAGCTCGTCTTCTACGTGACACCTTGAAGTACAGGAAAGACTCCGTCATTGTCGCAGTTACGCTGATTGCCAGTTCTGCGGTAGGCATGATAGGTCCATACGTTATAGGGCTTGCCGCCGGCAGCCTAGAGAACAGAGACTTTTCACTTGCACTTACACTCGCAGCGGTATATGCGGCGATGTACTTGGGCAACTATGTCGCCGAAAACAGGCGCACATACTTGATGCCTGTTCTTAGTCAAAGAGTGATCATGGATCTCAGAAACAAGTGTTTTGAAAGTCTGCAAAAGGTGTCAGTGCGCTACTTTTCCAAACGTGAAACAGGGAGAATAATGAGTTACATTACAAACGACGCTGAAGCGCTGAGCGACTTCTTGACTTTTCAGATGCCCCAGGTTCTGGCTGGGCTTACAACCATCGTTGGAACAATAGCCATAATGCTGTACCTTGACGTGAAACTTACCCTGATTGCGCTGATAGTTATACCCATCCTCGGCGGATTTGCTGTATCGCTTCAACGAAAGATACGGGAAACTTACCTGGAGACCAGGAGAAAGATAGCCATGGTTACGGCGAGACTTCAGGAAACGATAAGCGGCATAAGAGTCATTCAGGCGTTTGCAAGAGAGGACACGTCTTCTGCCAGATTCGACGCGGCCAACACCGAAAACATGCGGGTTAACATCAAAGCCACCAAGCTTTCATCTTTTTTCAACAGCACTATACAGGTTATCGAAGCGTTTGGAATTGCGCTGGTTCTTTACTTCGGCACCCATCAGGTACTTGTTGGGGCGACCACCCTTGCAGTGCTTGTTTCATTCGTCTTCTATGTCCAAAACTTCTTTAACCCTGTGCTTCAGCTTTCTCTTTTTTACAACTCCTACCAGTCTGCTATGACAGGATTGGACAGGGTTTACAGGCTCGCAGACGAAAAACCCCAAATAGACGTTTCCTCCTCCCTTGTCAGACTGCCAGATATTTCAGGTCAGATAGAATTTTCAGATGTGTCTTTCTCTTATGAAAAAATGGAAGTGCTGCATAATGTGTCCTTCTTTATACCGTCTGGCAAGAAGGTCGCGCTGGTGGGACCGACGGGAGCCGGAAAATCAACGATCATAAACCTTCTCCTCAGATTTTACGATCCCACATCAGGAAAAATTTTGATTGACGGACACGACCTGAAACAAATCGATCCAGTTAGCTATCGCAAAAGGGTCGCCGTGGTACTTCAAGAGGCTTTGCTGTTCAGCGGCTCTGTTCTTGAAAACATTCGACTTGGAGCGCCAGAATTGACCAGAGACCAGGTCCTCAAAAAACTGGACGAATACGGTCTGAACGACTTCTTTTCCACGCTTCCACAAGGGGTAGACTCCGTGCTCTCTGAGCGGGGAGCCAACCTCTCTGACGGGCAAAAACAGATGATAGCGCTCGCAAGAGCGGTTGTGCGCGACCCTAGGATAATAATACTCGACGAAGCAACTGCTCAGCTGGACCCCAAAACCGAGAGAAAAATTCAAAGCGTTCTGGAACACGGTCTTTCGGGGAGAACAGTTGTGATGATTGCACACAGGCTGTCCACGGTGCGGATAGCCGACCAAATTCTCTACGTTGAAAACGGACAGATAGTCGAGAGCGGAAGCTACGAACAGCTCATAGCAAAGGGTGGACGATTCAGCCGACTTGAAAAACTGCAGTTCAGCGCAGTCTAGGCTGCGACCTGCTTCGACCGCATATTGCGGGTAGCAAGCGCCAAGACGTAGGCGAGTACGAAAAATGGGATCCATGTCACAAACGAAAGAGCCGGGTTGGGTTGTTCAAGCTGAATTTCAGTTGATTCGAACAGGGCTGCAACCAATAGTTCAATACCGATGAAAACCCAGACGGCAAGCGACCTAAGCAGCTCCAGCTTGAACTGACCTTTGAACGCCGACCGAATCAGAAAGATACTTTGTGTTAACGCTATAGAGTATGCGGGGAGCTCAAGCCAAGAGTGCGGAAGCAATAAGAGTGAGAACATTACGTAGGGACCAGGCAATCCAGCTTGGATCGCGAACGCCTCGACCACCTGCGCTGTGGAATAGGTGGAGAATCCGAAAAGGAACCACCCGATCACAGGCACCATTTCGACTGAGGCGATACGGAAATTGTTAAGAAATATCTCCGCGATCTGCAATGCGTAAGGATCGCTGTGTATTGAGTTAACAAGCCCATTTCCCTGGGAGGCCACAGCGCTAACCTGTGCAGGGCTCATGGGTAGTACCGTCAAAAGGAAGAATGCTGCGAGTTCCACTGCGAAAGCTATGAGAACAGCTTTAATCCAGCCGGGCCTGATGAAGCCGAAAACCTTGGAAGCCGTTATGCGTTCTTCCGGCGGCTTTGAAATCAGTCTGAAGCCGCAGTTTGGGCAGAAGTTAGCCGAATAGGGTACAACTGTCCCGCAGTTACTACAGACCTTAGCTGGCTGGGTCTCCATCTCCGGGCCCGAGGAGCCCCCGATGCTCATACACCTTACACTCTTTCTCGGGCTAATTTAGCCCTTGCGAATTACATACCGAGAGTAAGAGCTAGTGTCGCCCATGTAGACCACGAAGGCTTCCATAGCCCAGGCCCTGCATAGCTGCGAAAGACCTTATTACGAACCCTTTGAGATGAGCCGGATCTTCTACTACTGCTATTGAGGATTTGTGGCTGAGCTGCGCCATTCTTTCGGCAATTCGGCGTAATTCAGGCTTCTGTTCAAGAAGAATTATATTCAAATTTATTCTCAGGAAGCTAGCCTCATATGCGGCCTTGTAGGCATTCTCTTCGGGGGTAAGTTCCTCCCTGTTTGAAGCAGTTGGCTCGCCGTCTGTAATCAGAAACAGGTTCCTGTTTCCTTCTTCCTTTTCAAGGAACTCTGTTGCAGCTTCTATGGCTCTCCCGATGTCAGTGTTTCCTTGCGGTCTAAGCTTGAGTATTTCTCCTTCGTTGAGGAGTATGGGCTCGTCGTCATAAGCCATCACGTAGAGAACGTCGTCGCCAAACCTTTCTTCGAGAAGTCGTTTGAGCGCCAGGGAAGCTGTTACCGCCCCCTTGAACTTCGGGCCATACATCGAATTGGATGAGTCTATAAGAATAACATTGGTGCTTGATTTACGGCTTGCAGGGACCCTAGCTTTTAGCCTGTCAAGGTCAATGTAGTCAGGAGACTTATGCAAGGCTGACTCAACAAGCGACTCCTGAAGATCGATGTTGTCGTACTGGTGAATTGACTCGTCGAATTCTACGATCTGGTCCGAGGGCATTGAGCCGTAGCCTCGGTCGTCTGATCCAAATTCTATCGATGGGAAATCCATCTCCTCAATGGCTTCCTCAAGAACCTTCTTCGCAATGACGCTTTCTCCTTCAGGGGTGAACTCAGGCGAGCCAAACGAGTAACCTACTCTAATATCGTTTCCGCCAGTCAGCGAACTGATGTATCCTTCTTTGCTCAGCTCCCTTACGACTTCGCTTCTAAAGCGCTTGGTCAGCTTCGAAGACGAGATGTCGGCGACGTCTATCTTACCGCTTCTGATTGCGTTCAAAAGTTCCTGCCAGGCCCTATCGGATAGGAATTCACGCTTTGCTCTTTCCTCTATCCATTTCCTATACATCCAGTTCTGTTCGTTTACTCCGAACTTTTCCTGGATATATTGCTCCATCTCGTCTTGCCACTTCGAAGCCTGCTCGTCAAGAAACTCGTCCACTGCGTCCCTGTTCGACTGTTGTTCAGCTTCTGAAGGATTGAAGACGTTGTAAACCAAATCTTCAACAAATTCCTTCCCAAATATAGAAGACAGACTGAATTCATTGTCAGACGTCTCGACTTTACACGGAGGCTTCGGCATTTCTGGCCACCTCCTTTACGACGTATCCCCCATCTGAAAGCGACACATAGTCTGAGCATGTTGCCAAAGATGATAGTATCGCCTCAAGTGCAGATAAGAGAAATTCTGGCTCGCTGCCAGGGCACATCTTATTCAAAATGCGGTTGAGAACACTGTGACCGCGTAGGAGTTCAAGGGTGCTAGGCTGAATCCTTATCAGTGATTCGCTTTTACCGTCATATCCCATGTCGTGGAGCTCGGATATCAGTGCATCGAACAGTTCTGAAGGGAGAAAGTTGTCGTAGATCCATTTGCACTCCTGTTTCATGGCTTCCGCAACCATCATGGTGATGAGGTCGTCTTTAGAAATTCTGGTTCCATGTTCCAGCTCGATCCTGCCGTTAAGTGCTAGGCGTACCGCATCAAATGATCGTCCATAATCCAGAAGCAGGGGCACCCTCCCTCCTCTCCTTTCAGTGGACGAGTACACGTGGTCAAAGAGCTTTATCGTGGCTCTGCAGGACAAACCTGCCGCAAGACGTACTTTTCCTCTTACACCGTCTCTGCCTGTTCTAACTATCTGAGCCATGAGCCGCTGGTGCCAGATCGGTATAGGAGCGGGTTTTCCGAAATTTTTGAAGTAAAACATGTTTCTCATGGCTATCTCAATTTCTTCTTCAACTGTTTCTGGAGGACCGAAGTCAATGATCTCCATTCTGTCTGTAAGCGGCTCCTTGATGGCGGATGTTCCCCTATAGTTCGATGGGTTTGTAGATGCTATTTCCAGCGAGTCAATCTTCATCGGCACAAGGTCTCCCTCACTGGTCGTTATCTGATGTTCTTCCAGAAGCTCGTGTAACATGGTCTGAAGGGAAGAAGGTATCGCACCAAGCTCGTCGAAGTATCCTATTCCTCTATTGGCTTTAAGAGCCCGGCCCGGCACAAACACTTCAGGATGATCCAGATCAAAGCCCTCACGTAACTTTTGAATGGAAACTCCCCCGATTAGCTGACGAGTTGTTAGCATCGGGTCTCCTGGTATTCTGATCCATATTCTAGGGGTCCAGACAAGCTCAACCTTTTCCTGGTGACTGATCTTCCACTTGCATGCGAAACAGGCCGGCCTCGTCGGATCATCATGGATTTTACATCCGGCGATAGCCAACATCTTGGGTTCCAAAAGCTGGGTTATCGCTTTGGAAAAAGTGGTTTTACCGAATCCTCTATCCCCCCTGAACAGGATTGGAGACCCGCTGAAAAGCGCCCTTTTAGCAAGCTCTTTTTCTTCCTGCTTTCCAACAACATCGGGGAAAACGTCTTGGCCAGATGCCTCCCTAGTTTTTATCGACTCTCTTATCTGGTCGGTGACCGTTCTTGAATGGTATTTGGTGTATTCTGGAGACCATATGTCCACTTCCCGTCCGTCAAGCGTGAAAAGTGGCGCCGTTCTCTGAGTAACTCTGATGTCACTGAACGCGATGCTTTCAACTTCTTCTAATGAATAGCTACTGGCCATCTCTTTCCACATCTATCCTTCCTTTCTACCCTTTCTCCCAAAACCGTCTTAGTGCGATATGTTACATATGCTTCAAACATATAAATCTGACAGGTGTGCCGCATCCACTCCAGTGGCCTCACGGGTCAAGGCCGTATGCACTCCGGCATGGCTTCAAGAAGCTGATCTATTATCCGCTTGGTCATGCCCCATATAACCCAGTCGTCGAAGAAGTACACGTCTCTTGTCTTGGAATTTATTTCCTTGAATCCAGGCTTCAGCATGCTAACAGCAACAAACCTTGCTTCCTGAACTTCATCAGGGTCAATGATGAACTTGGGCTCGTATTCGGATGCGTACACGAAAGGCCTGACAATGAGGTGTGGAGGCGTATTCGGACTTACATCTTTGAGTGCCCCGAGCAGCCGAAACTCGTTGGCGTCAAGTCCCACTTCTTCGCCGAATTCACGTTGGGCAGCAGCCAGCGCATCCTCTCCCGGCCTGAGTCTGCCACCCGGGAAAGCTATGTGAGACGACCATCTGTCAGTCAAGGAGTTTGCTCGCTTAATCATAAGCAGCTCAGAATTTTTGCATACAAGCGCTATTACAGCGGCATCCACCTTTGAGGGCGGCGCGTCAGCGCCGTTGTCGGACAGGCTGTTTTGATCGTTCACTGAACCCTATGCCGCGTTCCCGCGTTTAAGTTTTTGGTGAATCACTCGAACCGCGAACTCTGCTACCCATGCGTATCGCTTGTACGCCGGTAGAACAACTCATGCCGCAAACACAGGCGGCAGTCAGCTTGCCTGCCCGGTGAGGTTACGACTGCAGTATTTATGAAGACGGCGGCAAGCTCGCTTAATTGTTGCAGTATCTTCAAGTCTGTTCGTTCCCAATGTGTCTTGAACCTGCCGTAACCGCAGAAGGCAGACGATTCCACAGCTTTTTCCGAGATAAGGCTACCGTATACCAAGTGGCGGAGCAGATAAGATGATTGGGGGTTCCGATTAGTGTAAGCGTGCGAACTGTCGGAACACGCTACTTTCGTGTTCATTCTCAGTGAACGTTTAATACAACCCTGAAGAAAACGAAGATGAGCTGTCCTTTGTGCCCGACTGATTCAACTTTTTGCTCGATCTACCGCTTACCGGTTTCGATGATGAGCCTGGAAGGAGCATGCTCAGATGATTGCTGAAGCAGCGTCCCTAGCGCTGTATCTGTGTCT
>JAVZLA010000002.1:0-71565 GCA_038883995.1 Thermoprotei archaeon
CACGTAAATTTCACCGTCATGCAATCAGTTCACAAACAAGACGTGCGCAACTCGCATAAGAATAGTGTTCTCTATACGCTCCAAACGCAGCTAACCGCACGCTCTCGCATCCACATATGTAGCACCCAAGAAACGAAAGACCGGTTAGCTGACCGATCGAAGGAGAACGATTGAACTATGTCACAAACAGAATGCCCCTATGGCGGGTCCCAGACTAAGCGTAAAACCGTCAGAGACTGGTGGCCCAACAGACTTGACCTGAGCGTTTTAAGACAGAATTCACCGAAATCAAACCCATACGGATCAGACTTCAACTACGCCCGTGAGTTCAACACCCTTAACTACTGGGCGTTGAAGCAGGACGTTGCCAACCTCATCAAGAGTTCTCAGGAGTGGTGGCCTGCTGACTTCGGAAACTACGGGCCTCTGTTCATCAGGATGGCTTGGCACAGTGCTGGCACATACAGGATCGGAGACGGTAGAGGCGGAGCGGGTTCCGCCCAGCAACGCTTTCCACCCGTGAACAGCTGGCCGGACAACATCAACTTGGATAAGGCTCGCAGACTGCTATGGCCGATCAAAAAGAAGTACGGCCGCAAGATTTCATGGGGCGACCTGATCATTTTGGCCGGTAACGTTGCTCTCGAATCCATGGGCTTCAAGACTTTTGGATTCGGTGGTGGAAGAATCGACGTGTATGAGCCAGACGAGTCAGTGTTCTGGGGTCCAGAGGAAAAATGGCTCGAAGACAAGCGTCACAGTGGAAACCGAGAGCTTATGGAGCCGCTTGCAAACCTGGAAATGGGTCTGATCTATGTTAACCCCGAAGGACCAAACAGAAACCCTGACCCTGTTGCCGCGGCAAGAGACATTCGTACAAGCTTCTCGCGTATGAGTATGACAGATGAGGAAACAGTGGCACTTATAGCGGGAGGACATACGTTTGGAAAGACGCATGGCGCCGCCCCCGCTTCCTATGTAGGACCAGAACCTGAAGCCGCACCCATTGAAAGCATGGGCTTGGGATGGATAAGCAAATACAAGTCGGGTAAGGGTCCGGACCAGATCGGAGGAGGACCGGAGGTTATCTGGTCCAAGACGCCTACGGAATGGGATCCCACAGGATTCTTCAAGTCGCTTTTTGAAAACGAATGGGAGCTTACGAAGAGCCCTGCAGGCGCATACCAATGGGTGGCCAGAAACACTGATCCTGAAAACACGGCTCCTGATCCCTATGATGCCGAAAAAAGACGGCCTCTGACAATGCTTACAACAGACCTCGCACTGCGTTATGACCCCATATACGAGAAGATTTCACGCAGATTTTACGACCATCCAGAGGAGTTTACCGAGGCTTTCAGAAGGGCCTGGTTCAAACTTGTTCACAGAGACCTTGGCCCGCGGTCAAGGTACCTTGGACCGGAGGTGCCGGCTGAAGAACTCATCTGGCAGGATCCGATCCCAAAAATAGACTATGAGTTAGTCGACGAAGAAGATGTCGCCCATCTCAAGCGCGAAATCAAATCTTCGGGTCTCAGCGTCAGGGAGCTGGTGTACACCGCATGGTCTTCAGCCTCTACTTTCCGGGTGAGCGACAGACGTGGAGGAGCAAACGGAGCAAGAATTGCTTTGGCCCCTCAAAGGGAATGGGAAGTCAATGAACCAAAGCAGCTTGCAAGAGTCTTGGCGGTGCTTTCAAAAATTCAAAGGGATTTCAACGCCGAAGCCAAAGGAGGGAAAAAGGTATCGTTATCTGACCTTATAGTACTCGGCGGCTGCACTGCTGTCGAGGAAGCTGCTGAACGAGCCGGCCAAAAGGTGTCCGCAAGGTTTGTTCCCGGAAGAAACGACGCTCTACAAGATCAAACCGACGTAGATGCGTTTTCAGTTCTTGAGCCACAGGCGGACGGCTTTCGCAACTATACTAAGCCGGGAGCCGAAGGCAGCCCGGAATTCCTGTTGGTTGACAAGGCTCAACTCCTGTCGCTCAGCGTGCCGGAAATGACCGTGCTTCTGGGAGGCATGCGTGTTCTCGACGCAAACTATGCGCACACGGCCCACGGTGTCCTAACAGAGCGCCCTCAAACTCTTACAAACGATTTCTTCGTGAACCTGCTCGACATGGGTACAGAATGGAGGCCTCTGCAAGGCTCATCCAACTTTTTTGAAGGCGTGGACCGTAAGACTGGAAAGCTGAAGTGGACTGCGTCACGCGTTGATCTAGTGTTCGGATCACATTCAGAGCTACGTGCAGTGTCAGAGGTCTACGGTAGCGATGACGGTGCCGAGAAATTTGCAAACGATTTTTCAGCTGCTTGGAGTAAAGTAATGGAACTCGACCGCTTTGACCTTCACGAATGAAAGTCTTTGCTCGCCGATTCGATAGAGGACGCGCTCCGACGCCGTTCCCTCATTCATTATTTTTTCATTTTTGCAGGAGTTGGGTTGCTAAGTCACATCGTCCAGCATAATCTAACCCCGAGGTCCGTTTAGAAAACTTTGGCAGTGTGCACTAGACATATAATGCTTGGAACAGGTCTTCAAACGGACCCCTCTCCCAATCTAATGCCTCAAGTTCTCAACGCTTTTTCTGTTTTCTGCGACTCAAAACAGTTAATAGTTTCCGACGACAGCTTTAACCGAAATGACCGCGGGAAAATTGAAGGCTATTAAGATAGTGTACGCAAAATGGTGCCCACACTGTGTTCCCACAACCCTTGAACCTATGCGTAAACTTGCTTCAGATCTCGGAGTCAAATTCGAAGAGTATGATATAGACTCACCTGAAAAGGGCCCGGAAGCCGATAGACTCGTCAAGGAACACGGGGACTGGTCCCCCGACTATGTTATTCCACAAGTGTTCTTCGAATACGCCGACGGCACCGTAAAGCACGTTATGAGCGGATATTCGGAAGGCGTGGAATTTACTAAGAGAGCTGTTGAAAACCTTTTGAGGAGCAAGCTTGTTGCCCAAGCAAAGGCGGCCTAAGCAGCCCGGACGCATTCGAGAGCAGCGCGTAAACCGAACCGTAAGGTTCGTTCACGACGTAAGGGACCTGATGCAGGTAAGGCGTTTCACAACTGTAAGAGGTTTTCAGGAGGAAAGCGTCGCCGAACACTCTTATTATACTGCGCTCTACGCGATGCTGATCTGTGATCTGGAGTCTCTTGCAGGTGACGCGCCGGACGTCGAGCTTGTACTGAGAACGTGCTTGCTGCACGACCTTGAGGAAACCAGGGTAAGCGATATTCCTCGTCCGTTCAAGCATTCTGATCCCGAGCTCAAAGACACAATTTCGCGTGCCAGCAGTGAGGTGTTCGAGCGGCTAGTTGCAGAGCTTCCATCAAACGTAGGTTGCAAGTACGTGGGTCTATGGAAGAATTCGAAGGGTGAATCCTACGAACAAAGGATTGTTAAAGCGGCAGACCTACTTGAGGCGCTGGTCTGGTCTTCTGAGGAAGACATGCAGGGAAACATGCGCACGAGAAAGGGGCATATAACCGATGAGCTTCTCGATGAAGTCAAGAAAACACGGGTTCGGTCTGCCGTAAGCATTGCGGAAGCAATATACAAGGAAACGTTAGATTACTGAGCGATTATCCTCCGGAAACGGGTGGAATAACCGCCACTTCGTCCCCCTCTTTAAGCAAGAGATCCGAAGACGCTGGAACTCCGTTCACGAGCAGACGGTAACCTGTTGAGAGCCAGCCTGCGCCATCTGACATCTCAGGCTTGAGCATCGAGTACCTATCCAAAATTGCCCGCACCAGCGCGCCGGCTTTCGAACCGGCCGGAAGCTCAATTGCCTCGAAAGCTCTTTCAGTGACTTCCTTTACACGGGCAAAATATCTCACGTTAACCTTCAATCTGAACTGAAAATCATCTGGCGCAGTATAATTTGAGTGATTCGGTGTTCACCTTATATTTCATGCTGGTGTAATTTGACCAATGGATTTCTGGAAGTACTCCCGTCAGGCAACGCTGGCACACATCGGGCAGGAGGGCCAGGAAAAGATCGAAGGGGGAAACGTGTGCGTCGTCGGCTTAGGGGGTCTTGGGTCAAACGTGGCGATGAGCCTCGCCGCCGCAGGAGTGGGCCACATCCGCATAGTAGACCATGATGTTGTTTCCTTACCGGACCTGCACCGCCAACTGCTCTACAGACCACAAGACGTAGGTTTCGCCAAAGTCGACGCCGCCAAAAGAAGACTAACGGAACTGAACCCCGACGTCAACGTTGACGCGGTATGCGCCCATGTCGGCTCTTCTTACACTCCTCCACTTTCTGGAACAGACGTGATTGTAGATTGCCTCGACAACTTCGCAGCCAGATACAGACTGCACCGTGCGGCAGCGGCGGCGGGTCTTCCTGTTGTCCACGGCTCGGCGCTAGAATACTACGGCACGGCTTCCTCTTTCCTACCATCCGGGTCTCCGTGTTTTGAATGCCTTTATCCGTCGATGAGCGATGCGGGCGCGCCCACCTGCGCGCAGGTAGGAGTCCTGCCTCAGACGGTGCTGGCTGTATCATCCATACAGGCGGCTGAGACCTTGGGCTTCCTAACAGGCAAACCGAACCTCATAGGGAAACTTTTGTTCATCGACTTTGCGGACATGACATTCGACAGGGTAACACTTTCCGAAAACCCGGAATGCCCTAGGAAAAAAGGTCTCGTCCTTCCTGATGAGGCATATGAATCAGAGCCAGAGTATGCGTGTTCCAGAGACGGCCGCGAAACCTATGCTTTGTACATAGATAATCCGCCAATATTCGAGGACGTGTTAGCGAGAGCGGCAAAGAGATTTCAGACTTGTTCGAGGAAAGGTGAAAACGCGCTCATGTTTAGCGAAGGCGGTTCGGATTACTTTTACACTTCCGCAGGATATTTGCTCTCTATGGTCAAACCCACGGACAAAACAGGTCTCGCAGACCCACGCTCAGACATCCTGAAAATAGCGAAGGAAATTAGCCGCGTTACAAACCAAATGGTAGAGAACTAAGCGTAGGCGAACGTCCAAATCTGAATAAACGTGGAACCATAAGCGGAAGACTCAAGGTGGCCCGGATATTCCCGTGAGGTGTCGCCGCAGTTTGGTCTACCCAGCAGGCCTAGGGGCACCTGTCAATAGTTATGCACGTAACCGGGTTTTCCGCTCTTCGAACAACCCGCAGCCGCTCGATGTTCAGCGGTTACCAGGCGAACAGTATAGCCGGAAGACATACATTCAACGGGAAATCAGAAGGCGTCGAGCACCATCTGGGAGACGCGGTCCTCGCCTCCTAATTCGAGGGAATACTGGTAAGGACTTCCAGCGAGCGGCGTGCCCATCAGCACAGACCAAGTTTTTACAAGCAGATAGCTCTCTGAAGGGAAAAGCTTAGAGAAATACTGGACATAGGGTCGCCCAAATGTCAGAAGCCGTTTGGCACCCGCCTGACGCTCTAGAAGCGCTACGGACGCCCGTAACGCGTCAATACGCTGGTATGCTGCCTCAAGGCAGTGCCATCCTTTAGCGGATGCCTCGACTTTGACATATCCTATCGGATCCCCTTCAAACATTATCTTCATCCAGCCTTTTCCATGCACTCTCCAAGGGACACCCATCCTGGAAAACCCTGTGCGGCCATCGAACCACTCTGAATGTACATGTCTGAAAAAATCGGACTCAGAAGAATCGGACTTTACGAGAGTGTATCCGTCAAGTGGTTTTGCGGTGTACAGAGCCGACGGCCTACGCACAGCCCTGTAAAAATGTGCAACATCCTTGTAGCCTATCGACTCGTAAAGTCTGTGCGCTCCCCAAGACATGTTGGTGTACAGAAGCGAGATCTCTGAGCCAGCCTCCTTCTCCTTTCTGTGGGCTTCTGCGAACAGAGCTTTAACAGCTCCTTTCCTCGACTGATCGGGCAAGGATACGACGCCGCCTATTCCAGAGCCCTGAACGTCTCCGCTTGCGGTCCTAAAGGGAAACCGATATACGTCGAGCCTCGCCGTGACAACGCCGTCTACTAATGCTGCCAGGCCCCCGTACTCTGCGCGCGCGGGATAGGCCCAAGGCTTTTGTTTTGTAAGTTTGGTGGCGGGCGTCCAGTCTCCGAATCCGACTCCAAGCAGTGTACTATTCTCAAAGAAATTGTCTTGGTCGAGTTCGTCTAATGTAACAACCTTTATCAATTGTGGAGAGCAGTCTATGGGCCCAGATATAAGCCAAAGAATAAGGCTGGCTGAGTTCGCTTGCAGCACACCGCGAGTCTGCTGTGAGGGTCAGTCGAAGCCCAGAAGGCCCAGCGACGATCCTTTGGCCGATGGCGGCGCCAGAAATACCTCTTTGAACTATGGCTTGGCTTTAGATGTGTCCGCCTATCAAAGCGACCACTGCTCCCGCTAAACCCACCCCGCCCCCGACACCGCCCACGATGAAATCAAAAACAAGCGCTATCAGCGTCCACAAAAGGTCCGGAGCCTTTCGGAAACATACGGCCGACGAAATCACAGCGATCGCGTCAACGATCCATTGTACAGGAGCGAACCGCAAGGGGAACACGTGTGTCAGCGCGCCGACAACTATCAGCAAAGCACCCAACCCCAGTAGGATTCTTCCAACTTGTATGAGTTTCTGTTCGGGAATAGGTGTCCGCCTGTTAGAGAACAGTCTTCACTCGTAAGCTTATAAGAGTTGCCTCTGGCCTCGGCTCTCTTCCTGGCCTCAAAAACAGACGAAATATTTTGTGAATGGATAAGACTTATCACTGGTCTCAGATTCCCTGAACCATATGTATTCGGCGCCATTTGAATATCTTTCACCAACAAGTCTCGAAGAGGCCTTGAAATTTATGAACGAACACGAAGATGAGTGCCGCGTTCTTGCAGGTGGTCACAGCCTTATCCCTCTTATGAAGCTTCGTGCAATACGACCCAAATACGTTGTGGACCTGGGACGCATAAAAGGTCTGAGCTACATTAAACAGGAAGGAAACATTGTTTCAGTGGGGGCAGCAACCACATACAGGGAGATACAGAACTCTCAGCTGCTGCTCTCTAAACTTCCACTCCTACCTAGCTGCGTGTCTGTTGTCGGCGATGTGCAGGTAAGAAACTGGGGGACTGTCGGTGGGAGCCTGAGCCATTGTGACCCAGCGGGCGACTTCGGCTCGGCTGTCATCGCATCTCGAGCTCAAATGGTCGCACGCAGCGTTTCCGGTGAAAGAATCATAGAATCGGACCAGTGGTTTGTTGACAGCTTCCAATCGGCGCTGAAGCCCAACGAAATCCTTACGGAGATAAGATTCCCACTTCCACATGGAAGATCGTCGGGCGTATACCTTAAGCTTGAACGCAAATCCGGGGACTACGCTACTGTGGGTGTTGCGGCGCAGATAGCTGTAGACTCGGACCTCAAGGTTTTGTACGCAGGTATAGGTCTGACAGCCGTGGCACCAACGAACATGCGTGCCCGCTCCGCCGAACAGAGTCTAAAAGGCGCGAAACTAACCGACGAGAATATTGAGGCAGCGGCCAGGGCAGCCGCCGAAGAATGCAGACCCACGGATGACCCTCTGAGGGGATCGGCCAGTTACAAGAAGGCGATGGTCCGAGTGTTTGTGCGCCGCGCCCTCAAGGAGGTAGCGGCTCATGTCTGACGTACAGCAGAACAGTCAAGGTGTCAGGGGATCCAGGGCTGGAACTAGCCTTGTAACAATAACAATAAACGGGAAAAAGTACACTGGTGAGGTGGAACCGAGGACCCTGTTGGTTCACTTCATTAGAGAAGTAGCTGGTCTGACGGGCACGCATATCGGATGCGACACATCGAACTGCGGGGCGTGCACCGTTATAGTTAACGGGAAATCCCTGAAGTCGTGCACGCGTTTCGCGGTTCAGGAAAACGGCTCTCAAATCCTTACAGTCGAAGGACTCTCCGACGGCGACACACTGCATCCGTTACAGCAGGCTTTCGCAGACAACCATGCTCTTCAGTGCGGATACTGCACGCCCGGATTTCTAATGCAGTCGTACTTCCTGTTAAAGGAAAAGCCTGACCCAACGGATCAGGAGATACGGGAATGGTTGGCCGGAAACTTGTGCAGGTGCACAGGTTACCAGAACATTGTTAAAGCAGTCGCCGATGCGGCCGTCAGACTTCGAACCAAGTAGCAGCGAACGGGGAGAAGCTGATTTCCTAGCCTCAAACTCAAGGCTGTACATATATATTGTTTCGGTTTCACTCAAAGAATCATCTGCAATTATTACGTCAAACATTTCATACCAATCGTCGACCGGTTAAAAGAGGATATCGTCTGTCCGAACTGGCTGGGAGATCGCGTAGTCTGAGCTTGCTCCCGAATATGCTTCTTGTCTCAACTCGGGGTTAACTTCAAAGCGTGCACAGTTCTTCTGCTGGCGCTAAGATGCTACAGGTCAAGCCCGTTTGGCGGCGTAAGGGTTGTCTATCCAGTTCAGGTACTTGGAGCCTTTGACGCTTGACACTAGCGCAGTGGGTATGCTACTCTCTTCTCCTCTGGCTAGCTCATCGCGGATAACCTTGAGTTGAGTTGAGCGAATGTTGTAGAAATGTGAAAAGCACTCCTTGTTCCATGATTCGAGGACGGTTTGCTCGGGGTGTACTCCTTGCTTGTGCTCACAGCAGGGCAAACTACACGGATACGCGTAGCCGTTACGCTCAAACAGGGAAACGCACGAATCAAACCCCACGAAGCCGAATACGTTTTCACTTCTGCCAGTCCAGAGATAGGGTCTTCTACCTTTCTGATCCGGGCGAGGCATTCTCTCTGAGAAGGCGTCTACGCCAGAACAGAGGAGAGGCAATCCGACTTCTCCGGCATCCACAAGGAATACTGCAAGCCTGTTCATCTTGCGCACCGTGTTCAGGGTCTTTATCAGGTCCTTTAGGCCGAACACTTCGTCCGGTGAGAGATGTTCCAGACCTAATATCTTTACGAAGAGGACGTGCGGATTCTTCTCACTATCGGCCAGAGCCGACTGGTTCATGAACATGTAATCTTCAAGCGTGACCTTGAACAGGCTGTTTTTAAGAGCGGATCTGTCCAAAACGAAGTAGTAGGCGCAGCCATAGGGCTTCAGGGGCGACTGCTCGAACGATGAGGTAAACGTGCTGTTGACGTTGAAGGCTAGCTCCATCACGGCCGCGCTGGAACCATCTACTACGGGGACCGGAGGCAAAACCAAGTCTACTCCCATAGATGCCTGCGCGAGAGTAATGGCCTCAAGAAACTTCCAGAACTGTTTGGACTCGCTTAACCTCATTATACCCTCGTTGTATCTTCTACCTCCGAGTGCAAGCACTTCTCTTTCAATCGTTCTATCGAAGCTAACTGTGGAAAGAGACCTCACTGCACGTATCCAAGACTCCACTCTCCCGTCGCTCTTACTGTAGAGTAGTTCCGGCTCAGGGTCAGCGAACACGTGGCTGGTGAGCGTTCTAAGAGAATTCCTTTTAACGGATTCCCTAACGTCGGCAAGAGTCTCCAAGCTTGTAAAGACGCCTACAGGCTCAGCTACCAACGGAGAGGCCGACATCAGTTCGTTGAACTCAGCTGTGTCTGATACGTGACATATGTATGCAGGAAGATCCATTATGACCTGACCTGCACATGTAAGTCTCCTTAGAGACTGATAGCTGGTTGAGGAGTGCTCGTCTGAGCCCCTGACAGCCTGGAGTTCAATCATTTATATTCTCCAGTAATAAACGTCATGTTATAAAATTGTTGCGCCGCCTGACCTAATTTCCCTAAAATTTCCGCCGCCTCACTGAGCGGGATTGCTATGGCTCCCTGGACCCGCGGAGAACCCGAAGAATCCCTAGAAATCTCCTGTACAAGCACATAGTAGCCTGTGAGCGGATTGCTCAACGTTTGAAGCCTATAGGCCCTTCCGCTCTCGGTTGTAAACTCTTGGTCGCTTCCAGGATGATCAACCTTGTTGTTCGAATAATACACGCCAGTCCTATCCTCATAGTACACTTCTCTTATCGCGGTTAGCCAAGTCAGATGCCGTTTAACGACGTGATCGCTGAGCCCAGTCTTTTTAACAATATCCGAAATACGTGCCCCGGTTTTCAGTTCAGAAAGCGCCCGTTTAACAAGCTCCGCGTTCGCCCGAGTTTTCCTTCTCCTCGAAAAACTGTCTACGACCGCTCTCGGTGCGGTTTGGAGGTTTGCTCGGTCACTATCGACCGACCTTTCCGGGGTCACCCTATCCAGTGACCGTAAAAAGGTACTAATATTTAAAGCTTCTTATAAGCTTCGGATTTGCTCATATATTCGTAGTTGCCAGACGGCATCTCGAGCCAACCTGGCAGGCGAACCGTGCGGGTAACCTGCGAGTTGACCTTCTCGCCAGCGAGCCAGTCGAGATCCGTACGGTGCCCATGCTTCGATTTCACTGAAAACCATCATGAGGAAATCTGGATACCGCCTGAATTAGCCGCGCACAGCTTATCGGCAGCCGCGCCTAATCCAAGATAATGAACGAGTGCATATTCTGCAAAATAGTTCAAGGTGAAATTCCATCTAAACGTCTCTTTGAGTCCGCTGACTTCATAGCTGTAAACGACGTCTCACCGGTTGCACCCACACATGTGCTTTTGATATCAAAGCTACACGTTGCAAACATTCTTGAGGCTGCGGGCCTTCAACGCCGGCTCCCTTTCCTTGAAACAGTGTATTCCGTCGCAAAGCAGCTTAGCTTAGAAAAGCGCGGATTCAGACTTGTTGTTAACACCGGAGAACAGGGTGGCCAGACTGTGAACCACTTCCACGCTCACATAATAGCCGGCAGGCAGATGGCCTGGCCGCCTGGCTGACTTCGACAAAAGTGACGGAGCCAGAGGCGTAGACTGGCTATCACATGAGGCACTTTCACGTTCCGGAAGATTTTTGTCCAGCTATACGGCGAGAGCAGTAATCGCATAAATCAGTTATGTTGCTCACGGGTAAAGCCATGTGAGTTCAAGGCTCGAAAGAGGATATGAGGCCCTTAGTTTCGCCCACGCCGTCGAAACGAAGTGATTTAACCTTGATTGCGCCAACTATTTCATCGGTGTAGGGCTCTATTTGCTCCCGGTACCGTGAGTGGATCACAACCATCCCGGCATTCTCGTTCAACGGTAGCTTGTTATCGTGTTTTATTCTCCTTATTTCACGCACTGAGTCGGCGATCAGTTGCGCGGTTTGAGCTTCTTCGCTATACTTTTTCAGATTCTTCGGCCAAGCGGAGGTGTGAACCGAGATATCTTGGCTTACTCCAAGGTTTTGTAGTTCGCCCGTTTCAAAGTATACCTTCCTGTAAATGTAATCGGTTATGTAGGGGACATATGGTGCAAGCATCTTAACCACGTTCAACAGAACCCAGCTCATCACCCGTCTTGAACTTTGGTCTCCCGCGTATACCCGATTCTTAACGAACTCGAGATAGTCGTTGGCGAACTCCCAGAAGAATTCTTCAATCTTAACCCTAGCCTTGTAGTAGTCGTACCTTTCAAAAAACTGCGTTGCTGCTTCAGCGGTTTCTGCCAGCCTGTTCAGTATCCATTTATCAAGAATTGCCTGAGGCTCAGGCTGAGTGGAGCCCAGACAGTTGAGGCTAACGTACCTTGCTACATTCCAAAGTTTATTAAGGAGCCTTGACCCCGACACAACATCTTTTTCCTGGAAGGAGTTGTCTTCTCCGAGCGTAGAGGAACTCGCCCAGAACCTCAGCGCGTCGGCTCCATACTTTTCTATGTATGGCTCAGGGTAGATTATGTTCCCTTTGGATTTGTGCATGGGCTGCCCCTTCGGGTCCAAGCCGTGACCTGAAATCATTATGTCTTTCCACGGTATTGTCCCGGTGTGTAAGTATGATTTCACGATGGTTGTAAATGCCCAAAATGAGATTATGTCGTGCGCCTGAGTCCTAAGGCTCATCGGATAGATTTTGTTCATATACTTCGAATCAAGCCCCCACCTCCCGTTTATGAGAGGTGTCAGCGAAGAAGTGGCCCAAGTGTCCATGACATCATAGTCCGGAACAAACTTAGAGGACCCGCACCGACAAGCCTCACTCGGAGCCCGCGAAGTCGGGTCGACCGGAAGCTCTTCGAGTTTAGCGAACACGGGTTCACCGCATTCAACACAGTACCAGACCGGGAAATAGACTCCGAAGAACCGCTGGCGCGAAATGTTCCAGTCCCATTGAAGGCCGTTTACCCAGTTGGTGTATCTTACTTTCATGTAGCCTGGATACCAGTTGATTTTGTCTCCCTGTTCCAGAAACTGCTGTTTGAGGTCCAGGTATCTGATGTACCACTGCTTTCGCACGGTGAACTCTATTTCGGTATCACATCGTTCGTGGACGTTAACCGAGTGCTCGATCTCTTCTGTTTTGGCCACCAGACCCGCCTTCGTCAAATCTTCCACAATTTTTTCCCTGGCTTGCTTGACTCCAAGTTCTCCGTAGACGGGGTGGTTTATTTTGCCGTTTTCAAGGACTATCATTTTCAACGGAAGGTTATAGGCCTTGTACCACTCTATGTCGGTCTGGTCGCCGAACGTGCAACACATCACTGCGCCAGTACCGTATGAGGGGTCAACCCGCGAGTCGGCTATCACTTTGACTTTATACCCGAACAACGGAACATCCACTTCTTTTCCCACTGACCCCGTATAGCGGGAGTCGGAAGGATTAACGAACACAGCCACGCAGGCTGGTAAAAGCTCGGGTCTCGTGGTTGCTATTGTCAGTGAATCCGAAAATTTCACGTAAACAAGCTTTGTCTTGATCTTCTTATCCTTCAGCTCCATCTGCGACACGGTCGTCTTACATTTGGGGCAGAAGAGGACCGGTGCCTCACGTCTAACTGCTCTTCCGGCCTTGACGAGCTCCAGAAAGGATGTTTGAGAAATCTTCTGAACTTCGTCGTTAACCGTTTCGTAGAGCAGAGTCCAGTCAACCGATAACCCTAACCGTGTGAAAAGTCTGACATACGCCTCGTTGTACTTCTTAATCGTTTTTCTAACCGCCTCAACGAACTGACTGCGGCCCATTTCCTCAGCCGTTTTTCCAAGTTCCTTTTCAACAAGGAGCTCCGTAGGTAACCCGTTATTATCCAAGCCGAATGGATAAAACACCTCGTAGCCAGCCATCCTCTTGAATCGAGCCATAAATTCCGCCTGCGAATAGGAGAAAACGTGGCCAAGATGCAGCCGGCCGGAAACAGTTGGAGGAGGTGTGTCTATTGAAAAGACGGGTTTAGACGACTCAGGATGGAACTTGTATGTCTGCTCCTTTTCCCAGAGTGCGGAGATCTCGGGTTCAACTTTTGAAGGGTCGTATCTTTGGTCCACTTCAGGCAAGCCAAATCACAGTGGGAGGAATTTAAACAGATGGCTTTCGCCGATGTAAAGTCTCTGCGCTGAGAAGAAACGGAGCCACATGCTTCCCATATCTTTCTCTTACTCTCTTGTCCGTTCTAAGGAAACTGGTGATCACCTTTCTGCAGTTACGGGAACCGCAAAGGCATTCCATTTCAAACCCGTCCCACCCCGTGTCAGTTGAATAGTCGAACGTCGCTTCTTCGCCTACATCAATAACCCTACACGACACAATTTTGGTTCTACCTTCTATTACGCAGTTCGGGTCACAGGAATGGTTGATATACCATCCAACCGAACCAGTGGGGGGAACAATGTATACGTCGTAATCCACTTGGAAACAGTATGGCAAAAGATCTGGAGGTATGGATTTCACGTGCTGCTCTTCTCCAATGTAGTCCCAGATTACGGTCCCAGGCGGAATCCTTTCTTCTGCAAACACGCCCATTCCCTTTGGACCAGCTGGGCCGATTCTGAGCTTAGGATGTTTTCCACCGTCCAAGACTCATCCCCTCAGACTGGACCTTAAAAGACGACCCTGAAAAACCGGCGGCCGACCCCTCATCAGATTCTGAGACTTACTCCCGAGTTTGACGGAACCGCTTTCAGCACGCTTTGCATAAACTGCCATCTTGACGCGGATCTGACCCATGCTCTGCCTGGCCCGGTCACTGTTACAAAGAACAGCCCCTCGCCGCCGAACACCATCGTTTTCAGGCCGCCCACCCTTGAAACACCGTACTGCATGTTTGCATCAAAAGCGAGTAGGTGAGATGACTCTACCTGAATCTGTTGACCAGACTCCAACTGGAGTTCCTGAACGTTCCCCTCACCATGTAGGAATACTGAACCCGTGCCTTCAAATCTAGCTAGGAAAATTCCTTCGCCACCGAATATTCCAGCAGTAAGTCTACCCATCGACGCAGAATAATTGACGCCTTCTTCACATCCCAAGAACGATGTGCTTTCACCTAGTATTGCTCCCCCATTGAGGTCAACTTTAACAACTCGTCCAGGAAAGAAGGAGGCAAGCTTGACCTTCCCGGGTCCCTGTAGATCCAACAGAAAGAACGAGCCACCAGTAACCTCTCTTTTTAGCGCACCCAGCAGTCCCCCTTGCATCTTCGCTTGAATCTGAACCGTAGGATCCTTGAATATCAGATGCCCACCATCCGCTCTGAACAACTCATTCGAAGCGAGTTCCGCGCTCAGAAACTGCATATCGTATCCATCTATTTCATATTTCGGCATATCAGCCCCAACATCCAATCCCACATAAGTATTTCCCGTCTGTCCAAGAACGCGTACGTATGTGAATCTGTTTGACACATTTGAGATGAGGAACCATATAATCCAGTACAGAAAAATAGAAGTATGTGTTCAAAGTAGTTCTGATCTTAAGGTTACAGTACACCTCCGCGCTGTACCAGTGTTTGGAGTGGAAGTTCCGACTTGGCTACGACAAGAGTTAGAGCCCTGATTTCAGGAAGAGTTCAGGGTGTCGGATTCAGATCTTGGACTAGGAAAAAGGCTCTTCAACTCGGCCTGAAAGGCTGGGTCAGAAATCTCGCTGATGGAAGAGTAGAATGCGTGCTGGAGGGAGAAAACTTAACTGTAAAGAAAATGTTGGCGCTTTGCTGGAAAGGACCCATGGGCTCCAGAGTGGATGATGTGGAAACACTCTTTGAGAGGCCCAAGGGCGAAGCATCTTTCCGCATACTTTAGCCTCCGTAGAACAAAATATGAAAAAAGCACTAAGGGTCGTCGGAAATGTAGTAGCCCTTAGCAGAGGCTGAAGGCGCCCGCCCCCAGTAGCTTTCATGCAGGCTGAGACTTGGACTGGTCGGCTGCAGGCTTCTTCGAGGAGCCGGTAAACGCTCCCAGGAAGGCGAGGACTAAGACGAGGAACCAGTCTGCTGCCGCAAACATATCATACACGTTGTCACGGTCAAACACCACGTTTACCACGAGGCCGATAAAAGCCAGTACACCCGCTAATACTACTAGGGTTTTGTTCATTGCTGACACAGACTCTTATATGGGGAGATATTTTAGGCGCATGCGCTCTCAGCAATGCGTGCGCCAGGTCAATCTTACGCACCTCATACATCAGGCTTCGCCCGTTTCCGACGGATCGATTCGACTTGTATACCAGCTTAACAAGTACGTGACCCAAACCAGCCTCAGACGGCTTCTATCCTGCTATGCTCTCACGCGCTTGTCTATGCCTTTGGATTTCGGTTGAAATCTACCCACACGCTCTTGATATTAGTGAATTCCAAAAGACCATACCTGGAAAGCTCTCTTCCGAAACCGCTCCTTTTCACTCCTCCAAATGGGAGCCGGGGATCCGACGTTACCTTGTGGTTTATGTAAACCATTCCAGCCTCTATATACGGCACAAGCTCTTCAGCCGATTTCGGGTCACCCCAGATCGAGGCAGCTAGACCATATGGCGTGTCATTAGCGAGCCGGATAGCCTCCTCGTTGGTATCGAAAGGTCTCAGAATCGCCACCGGGCCAAACACCTCTTCTTCAAAGTTGTGCTCTGTCTGAACTATAGTGGGAGGCACAAAGTTGCCTTCCAGACCCGTAGCGGTTTCTTCCACTTTCCCCAGAGAACGCAGGCGGTTCACCTGTGAACGGACGGTTTGTGCCTGATTTCTGCTGGAAAGGGGGCCGAGATAGGTGGATGTCTTCAACGGATCACCTATAACCACTTTGGAGAAATTCTCTTTCATCAGGTTGTAAAAATCGTCGTACACTTTTCGGCTCACAAGAAATCGCTTGGCACTAATGCAAACCTGTCCAGCATTCTGCAGACGTGAATCTGTTGCTACCTTGGCCGCTTCCTCCAGGTTTGACCCGTCAACCACGATAAAGGGATCGCTTCCTCCAAGCTCGAGCACACATTTCTTAATCTGTTTTCCCGCTTCAGCGGCCACAACACTTCCTGTCTGAGCCGAACCAGTGAACGAAACGGTGTCCACGAACTTTATTGCCGATAGCGCAGTTTCGCCTGTAGTGATGATTGAGCTAAACACATCCAAGTCGAATATTTCTTCCAGAAGACGGCTCGTCCCAGACACGGTTGAACTATGCTTCAAGAGGACCGAGTTGCCCGCGATCAGGGCAGGAACCGCTGCGCGCATGACCTGCCAGACAGGATAATTCCAAGGCTCTATCAGCATGGTCACACCCATCGGGTCGAATCTCACATAGCTTTTCGCTGCCTCGGTTTTTACTTCTTCCGGGTCCAGAAACCTGTGGGCGTTCTCGGACATTACGTCAATGAGCCAGATTGATTTCTTCACCTCTGACAGGCTCTGGGAAATAGGCTTACCCATTTCCTTGCTGACCATTTCTGCGAGGCGGAATGTATTCGACTCGAAGCGTTTCTTTACTTCTTTTAGCTCGTTCAGCCTGGCGTCCAAGTTAGTGCCCCATGTTTTTTGGGCTGATCTAAGGCGAAGAATCTTTGCTTCGATTTGACTCAAGTTTTCCTCTTCATATTCCCCGAGGACCTGTCCGGAATAAGGGTTAGCTGTCTTTATTGTCACATAAAAGTTTACGCCGAACAGTAATAAAATAGTTACTCGTTACGGCTTTCAAATTTATCCCACAGTAAGCTCTATCTTCCCTGAGGGAGTTAGTATGAATACGACTTTGCGCGTTAGCCTTCCCGATTTTGCGCACGGAGGCGACGACCTCATGATCATTCTAACCAGATCCAAGAGCGTTGTCCTCACACGTATGCCTGCTCTATCTGCAGCCGAAAACACCATTGAAGGTATATCAGAGATCCTCTGCGGCGGTTCTATAGACACCTTTACGGGATGACCAAGTACCGCAGCTACCTCAAGCGTTTCCCTGGCCTTCTTTACAGTGCGCATCGCACGCGATTCAATCATAGAAACTGCTGCCCTGCTCAGGCCGAGTGATGCCGCCGTCTGAGCCTGGGTTAATCCCTCAGCCCTAAGCTTTAGCACGCTTAACTGCAGAGAAGTCAGGAAACCTGTTTCAGCGCGACCTGACCTATCAACCATGTGCATCAACGCATATGCATTGCATCATACTTATAAAGCAACACGTATCCTCATAGAGTATGCCAAGGTATGTAGCGCTCATCCTCGTTGCAATCATCATACTCGGAGTTGGCGTAGCGGTCTACGCTGGGACAAAAAATAAGTCTGAAACCCCCCCTTTACTTGTAGACACAGCGGACGCATATACCGCTGAGGTTTCAGATTTAATCTCCCTTTATCACAACAGTACCGGTGAACCTGTCGCCCCGCCAAAAGGGGGAGGCTCCTTTACGTTAGCCCGGGAGATAGCCCAAGGCGAGCCCTCCGACGTCTTCTTCTCCGTGGCTTTGTCCGCGTATACCGGGAGTTACCTTGACAAGTACTCACCCGGCTGGGCCATCGCGGTCGCCGCAGACCAAATGGTGCTCGCCTACTCCAATTCAACGCTGTCTGACACCCAGGCATCCGCACTGATATCCTCTTTCAAAGAGGCGTACGACGAGAACTCTTCGTCCATGTTCAACCAGTCGTTCACAAAACTTACCTCAGGAGCATTCAAAGTGGGTATTTCTGACCCTAACAGCGACCCCGCGGGCTTCCGAGCCTGGCTTGTGCTTGAAATGGCTTCCACGCTTTATGCGCACAGAGGAGACGGATTCTTCGGAAACAGACTGACATCAGTTTCCTCCAATGTCACAGCGTCAAACGCCGCCCTGCTTGTAGCCCCTCTTGAAGACGGCCAGATCCAATTCCTGTTCACTTACAGGTCTTCCGCCATAGCGAAACACCTTGGATACCTTATGTTACCTTCTCAGATCAACTTGGGCTCCTCAAACGAGGCAGAATTTTATTCGAAATTCAGCTACAAGCTGGCCACGGGAAACGTCACAGGCTCACCCATTTACTTGTACGTGTCGATCCCGTTGAACGCGCCCAACCAAAACCAAGGCCTGAAGTTCGTCCAATTCTGCGTTAACCATGTTTCAGTGCTGGAGACTTTTGGTCTTCAACCGCTGGAACCAGCTCTCCTCTATAACTCAACGACTCTTCCTTCCCAGCTAGCTTCCCTGCTTTTATCTGGTGAGATCACCTATTCGGGTCCTATTTGAACAGAGGCTGATGTGACCTATGGCACGAAGCCACAGAGATAAATTGTGGGTGGCATCAGCGGCGGGTTCAGTCCTGATTGCGTTCCCTGTTGTGTTCGTTGTCTTCCTAGGTTTGGGGATTTACAGGTCTGCCCTCGGTTTTGGGCTTACTGTTTTTGATTCGATAGGACTTTCACTTGTCAGCGCTTCGGTAGCGTGCCTAGTCGACGTCGCTTTGTTCACGCCGCTCGCATACGAGCTCTCCAGAAAGAGAAACAAAATTATGGAGTCGTTTACAGATATTCCCGCCTCAATACCTCACCCCATTGTAGGTATTGCCCTCCTCGCCTTGGATAGTCCGGTAACTCCGGTGGGAAGGTTCCTGCTCTCATTGGGTATCAACTTCTTCGACACATTTCTCGGGCTGGTTACAGCACTGACAATTGTTTCCGCGCCAATCTACATAAGGTCGATACAATCCCACCTTTCAGCGAAAACCGTTGAACCAGAATGGTTCGCTTCCGGAATGGGTGCTTCCCGCCTCAGGATTCTCATGTCAGTGGTTCTGCCTTCGAGTCTAAAAGAACTCGTCTCCTCTGCGCTTACTTCTATGAGCAGAGCGCTGAGTGAGTTTGGATCCATAGCTATTGTGGCATACTATGTCCTTCAAGCACCGTTCAAAGGCGTTGAGCCGGCTTCAGTGCTTGTGTACCAGTATTACGGTTACTACGGACCCCAAGTAGCGTTCACTGCCGCTGCAACAATGATACTGTTGTCGCTTCCAGTTATGCTGGTGGCTAGGCTCCTAGGATAGTTCATGTCAGCCCGTTCGCTATATTCTTCCAGGTTTAACAACGCCGTGATCGGCGGTGAAATATGCGTCGCAAAGCGGTAAAAGTTGCGTATCCTGAGAAACAAGCACCACATCTATTCGTTTTTCGGCGGCATACTCCTTTAGCGAGGCAGTGAAACCTTGAGGGTTGCTTATATTCGAAACAGCCTCATCGATGAGTACGGCTTCGGGCTCAGCCAGCATAGCTGTGGCTATCGCTATTCTTTCCCTTTCTCCCAAGCTTTTCTCACCCACTTTACCCGTAACTTTTACTCCAAAAATTTCTTTAGCCCTGTTAACCAGTTGATCTGATGTGTCTTTCACACCGTTCAGACGCAGTCCCCATTTAAGATGGGACTCAACATCCATGTGCGCGAAGAAGGTGTTCTGGTCGATATACACTGTTCTACGACGGTTCGCCGGTTCATGTGTGATATCCCTCCCGTTCACTATTATTTGACCGCGGTCCACTTCCTCTATTCCCGCTATGCATCTCAGAAATGTGGTCTTCCCCGAACCGTTGGGCCCTGTCACCAGCAGCAGCCCTGACCCGCTCACCGAGCTGCTGAGGATGAAATTTCCCCGAGTCTTCTCGAAATCTGCCACTATCAAGGAGACCATCTTACCTGTCGCGGGATTCTGGTCTAGGATTCGTGGATCCACTTCGAGGTTCCATCTTCATACACCTCTTTCTTCCAGATAGGAGGCTCGCTTTTGTAGCGGTCGACGGCTTCCTTAATGGCATCATACGCTTCGTAACGGCTTTTCGAGGCCACGGCAATAACGACAAGCGGCTCTCCAGGAAAGAATTCACCTACCATGTGGTAAATGTGAACGCTATTCAGATGATATTTGCGGACCAATTCAGCGCATATGAGGTTGATCGCGTCCGTGGCCGCGTTATCATAAGCCTCCATTACAACTGAATGAACCGGCTTACCTTCTATGGAAACAGCTTTAACCGTTCCAACAAACGTAACAACGGCTCCAGCTTCCCCGTTCTGCTCCGTAAGCGACGATAGGAGAGAGCCCATGTCAAGCACACCCTTCGCATAGACTCCGGACGGAGGGGGCCGATGTTGACCTGTTCTTCCCGAACCGGTTAACGACCCGTGGCTCGCGGTGTTTGACGTCTCAGTTTGACTTGGGTTGTGAACCATCTGTCTCCAGCTTCTGCTTTATGCATGCAAACAACTCTTTGAGCACTTTTTCGGCTGTTCCGTTCACGAACCTGGAGCCGAGGCCTGCAAGAGGACCCCCTATCGTCACATTGGAAGAATATGAGAGTATGGTTGACTGACCTTCAGGCCGAAGTGTGACCAAGGCTTCAGCGCTGAGGTTCGAGCCTCCTCCCTGACCGGTTATTCGTAGCCGCGCTTTCTCCGGAGGAGACTTCTCTACTGTGGAAACCGTGACCTTGTAGTTGTTTTTGATAAACCCCACAGCAACCGTGACATCTGCCTTAAACGTGTCTTGGTCAACCGGCTGAATGTTTTTTGCGCCAGGTATGCATTCACCGACCTTCAGCGGATCGGACAACAGCTCCCATACCCGGTCCTGTGTGGCGGAAATCTTTTCTTCTCCCTTTAGCTCGGGCATACACTTGAAATACGGAAAGCAGCCATATAAACGCAAGCCTGACTGATTGTCCACTGGAGCCGCAAATCAGAACAAGGGAGGCCACAGTTTTACATATTCGGTTGATTAGGAGCGTGTTCCATCGATTCGGTTACACGGTGGCCGAGCGCTGGGTTCGCGCAGAACCTCGTTTCGTGCGCTTCTCACTGGTACCGGCATGGGTCTTCGAGTTCAGTTGTCTACGACGCGCAGTCTTTCCTTCCCACACACAGTAGTCATAGACGGGGCAAATATTGCACTTTGGAACATGCTTCAGACACACTTTCTGGCCGAATGCCACGAACAAATCGTTAAGATCCGCCAGCGTCCCCGGTGCGGCGACCTGCTGGAGCTTTTCCTGGATTTCATCATACTTTGCGTCGGGTGGAGCTACTCCGAGCCGCTTGGCCACTACTTCAACATGCGTGTCTACAGCCACAGTGTCTAAGCCGAAGCCGAAGCTCAGAACTATGTCAGCACACTTGGGACCTATCCCCGGGACCTTTAGTAATTCGACCCTGCCAGAAGGAACTTTCCCACCGTACTCATGTAAAATCCAAGTAGCGGCCTCTTTAACCCGCTTAGCCTTCGTTTTATAGAAGTTCACGGGCTTTATGAGGGCCGCAATCTGTTCGATGTCGGCGGCAGAAAGCTCTTCCACTGTGGGATAGACTGCAAACAGCGCACCGTAGGCTTTGTCCGTGAACTCGTCGCGGGTGCGCGTTGACAGGATGCAGCCTATGAGGACCCTGAAAGGGTCTTCGGAAACGTGGTCAGGAAGCTTCCTACCAAACTGTGGCAGAAGCTTCGTCACAATTTCCTGAAAGCGGCGCTTATTCACACCAGACGTGTTTCACGAGCATGTAAAAGCGTGTCGAATAATCCTTCGATAGGATTAAATTAGTCTACTCTGCCTTCTTCAAAGACTTGGCGAAAGTTTGTCCATCCTGTGGTGCCAAAAACGACGATAATGCGATCGCGTGCTCTTCTTGCGGTTCAATCCTAGTTGACGACGATTCTTCAAGCGGTTTCTCGAAGCCATCATGGGGCACAGAGAGTGTCACCCAACCTTCATCCACATCTTATACTGTATCCTCAAGCACTGCGTCTACATTAGGAGCGCCGATGGTTTCCATTAAGGCTCCGCTTATCCAGTCCAGCAGTTTGGTTTCCCTAGTGTTCCTGGCCTTTTTGTTCCTGGCGTATTTGCAGAGTCTGATTACGGTTATCGCGATCGTCGTAATATTGGCGATAGAGCTATTGCTTTCCATGTACACCAGGAAGATTTACGCATTCTATGATAGCAACGTCAAGGTTGTCGGAAGACGTGGCACCCGCACCATAGACTACGCCGACATCTACTATGTTAGGTTACTTAGGGGCCGAATTATAATGGCTTTGAAAAACGCTCGACCACTCGTGGTTCCTAAGAACCCTCGAATAGGCCAGTCCGACCTATACTCCTGGCTCCAGAGCAAAGTGTCTATGAATAAGGCTGAAGGAAATGAAACAAAGCCAGAAGGTGGAGAAGACACGGAATCCAGCTCAGACCAAGATACCCTGTAGTATTTTCACTCAACTCCAGTGAGACGATAAGGTATAGGCCTCCCGTTAGAAAACATCGCACACACCTGAGTAATTTACTGTCTGGAAAAGGCGAAACCGCGGATACTGGCCCGATAGAAGCGAACCGATTTAAGCAACTTATGCTCAAGGTGAGCTATGCAATGCGTCAAAGCATCACTCTTGTATGACGGAACATCGGTTCAAAAGGACGTATACGTCAGTTTCGACGACAAAATCAGAAACATTTCAAAACAAAAGCCCGCTTTGGACGTTATAGCAGAAGGAGTTGTTACGCCGGGTTTTGTGGACGCTCACAGTCACATAGGCATGGCACGGTACGGTGAGCCGTCCAGGGAAGACGAAGCCAACGAGCAGATGGATGCGCTGCTGCCCTTGGTCAATGCTCTTCACAGCGTGTACATGGACGACCGAGGATTCCGTGAGTCGGTTGAAAACGGTGTTCTGTATTCAACAGTGCTTCCGGGCAGCGGGAACATAGTGGGTGGTAAGGCGGTGCTATTGCGTAACTGGGTGAACAACGTGTCCGAAGCATACGTTCAGGATATAGGCATCAAAGCAGCTCTGGGATATAATCCCCGAAGCACCGTAGAATGGAAAGGGAAGAGACCGAGTACAAGAATGGGGGCGGTTGCGCTTTTACGTGAAAATCTCATAAAGGCCCAGAAGACGCAGGCACTTTTGAAGCGCAGAAAGAAGCTCGCCGAAGAAATAGAGCCTATGACCGAGGTTTTCATCGATGTTCTGTCGGGCAAAACCAAGCTCATGGTTCACCTACACAAGGAAGACGACGCCATGATCCTGATCCAGCTGGTCAAGGAATTTGGTTTTAAAGCTGTCCTGAATCACGGCCTCGACATATACAGGGCCGACGTCTTTGCAACCGTGAAGAAGGCTGGCATACCTGTGGTTTACGGCCCGATGGATGCTTTCCCCTACAAAGTCGAGTTAAAACATGAAAGCTGGCGTAACGCGGAGGCGCTTTTGCAGTCTGGGGCAAAATTCTGCATGATGAGCGACCACCCTGTTATACTTCAGCGTAATATGTTCTATACTCTCAGACATTTTCTGCGATTCGGGCTAAGTAAACCCGACGCCGTTTCCAAGGTAACTAGGGAGGCTGCTGAAATAATCGGCGCGGAAGGCATTGGTCAGATAAGGCCCGGGTACAAAGCGTCTTTCAGCGTGTGGAACGGAGACCCATTTGACCTTGCGTCATACCCTGTGTGCGTGGTCGCAGAAGGCAAACAGGTGGTTTAGCCTTCTCTCCCCGTTTTTGAAGCACGGATCATATGAAGCGTTTTTCGAACGGATCCTGCAAACGCTCGCTTTCAGAGCGGGGTGAGTCGCGTCCGACGTCAAGGATTCCACGCATATGATAGAGCAGACTTATGTCGTATGCTATTTTTATGAGGCCTCCGGCAACAAATGCCAGCGCCGGAAAAGATAGCTCAAACAGGCTTCCTGTCACAGGTGAACCTGCTATCTGCGAGATACTTCTGACTGACGTGGTGGCGCTTGCTGCAGCCGCCTTCTTTTCTTTCGAAACAATAAGCATTACCAACGCTTGCCTGGTGGGCACATCCATCTGGGACAGTGTCTGTCTGAGCCAGTACAAGGCTGTTGCTAACGCAAGGGAGCCCGAGAACGGTATCGCCAGGAGAATCACGTTGGATGGTAGATGCGAGTAAACCATCGTTTTGACAAGGCCTATTCTCTTAGCTATTAAGGGGGCGATCAAAAGGGACAGGGAGGAAACGGTGCTTGCTGCGAAAAATATTAGTCCTACTTCTCCCACTCCTATCTTAAATGTTGTTTGAAACCAGTATGACAGCCAGCTTGGAGCTACCAAGCTACCGGCGAATGCATCTACACCAAAAAGGCCTGTTAACGTGATCAAACGCTTCTCATGAGACAGGGTTCGAAACACGCCCGTGGGTTTTTCAAGGGCGGCTGTCAGCCGTCCCACGTCGAAGAAGGAATAGAGCACGAGCACCGCCAGTCCCGTGGCACAGTAGAAAAGAAGCACCGCCATTTGAGCCGAAGCTTCCGGTAAAAGGAAACCCGCAAGCGACACCAGGCCCGCTCCAACGGCGGAACCCGCGTATCCTGTGGCATTGTACACTGACAGCGCAGCTGTTACTCTTTTTTCGCCGGCGTATTCCGACGCTATGACCTGGTCCAGCGCCTGGAACACGCCTGATTCCGTCTGGGTTACGCTGATGAGCCCTGTAAACGACGCAACCAGGAACAATAAGAAGTTGTGCGCTAAAAGAAGTAGCAGGCCCGAGAACACTATGAGCAAGGGGAGTAATCTGACGGCTCTGCTAAAGCCCAAGGCTCCCAGAATGGTGGGAAGAGCCAGGGTGACAGCCAGTCCCCCAGCTGTTGCCGCGGAGAACACCACTCCTACCTGAAGGGTTGAAAGACCTTTCAACACAAGATATGAGGCCAAAACTATGGCCACACCGGAGTATGATGTTGTGCGGACCAGCTTGGCCACGTAAAGTAGCTTCAGGTCTCTTACATGCTCCCACATGCTGCACCAGCTCTTCGTTCAAACATCAGAATCGACTGTGGGTTCCGGTCTCACGGCGTATCGGACCAACTTTGCTTTGCAAACTGCTGATGTCTTCTAATCGAAGTAAGCCGTCGAAATAGGAGTAAGTGGCGAGGACACTTTTTTCTAAGATCTGGTCTGTTAAAGCACCGTAATCGTATTTGGTCCATGCTTCGGTTACCTCATCCAGCGGTGTTCTCACCTGAGGTCTACTGGACAGAATGGAGCAGCAGTCCCTGTATTCAGAGGGTTTAACCCACTTCAGTTCATATAGCTGTGCCAGCGAAAGAATCTGGGCTTTGCTATACGTAAGAAGAGGTCTCAGTACAGGATAGCGTGAACCATAGTCGACGCAGGCTATATTGTCTAAGGTTTGAGAGGCCACCTGCCCTATGCTGTCTCCAAAGGAAACCGCTTTGGCTCCAACGATTGTGCAAAGTCTTTCGGCTACGGCACGCATGAACCTTCTGAAGAACACAGGCTCCAAATGGTCCACTTTCCCCAAACTGTAAACTTGGTACACTGAAAACGGAACCAATACCGCGCGCACAGTTCCCTCAAAACGTGAGAGTGACTCTAAGACCGGTTTGATGTTTTCAGCTACATATCCCTCAGGTTCAGGCGCTGAGTAAAAGTGGATGTAAAGAGGCTTACACCCTCTCCCCATGAGTAGAACAGCCGATAGACATGAGTCCACGCCACCAGAGAGCAGATGGATCACGCGGCCGCTTACACCCACAGGAAGACCCTGAAGCCCCCTCATTTTGGAAGTGTAGACCAGGAATTTGCCTTTAAGGACGTCCACGTACACCCTGACGGAGGGTGCATCAAGGTTGACGGAAAGACCGGTTAAGGAAACACAATCCTCTCCTAACTTTCGAGCAAACTCAACCGAATTCATGGGCCCCGATTTTTCCGCTCTCCTTACGACCAGCGCGAAACTTTGTCCTCCGGTCTTTGCGTGTTCCACAAGTATCCCTGAAACAACCCTGAGAAGCGCACTATAGTCCGATTCTATAATTTCAGCGGGCGCATACCATGCTATTCCGAAGACCCTACTAAGAATGCTTACCGTTTTATCGACATCTTCCCGACTACACTCAACTATAAGGCGTCCCTGAAGCTTGGTTACTCTCGCCTCGACGTATGGTCTGCACATCTCGGAGATACTATGACCCAGCGAATCCACAAAGAAGCTGCGATTAGAGCCCTTCGTGGCTATTTCGCCGTAATGAACAACTATGTATGCCAAGGTGGACGCTGTCCCAGTATTCATGCACAGTCGGGATGCACTTTAACCCTCGCCCCCTTACAGGCTTATGAATGGGGAAGAGCAGAGTCTGACTATGAACAGGCTGGCAGTCGTCGTTCTTGCAGCAGGCTCCTCAAGGAGGATGGGTGATTTCAAACTCCTGAAGAAAATAGGAGACTCGACTGTGCTTGAAATGACGCTGAGAGCCGCCAGTAGTCTTGATGCTTACCCGAAGGTTGTTGTTCTTGGCCATCGGTTCAACGAAGTCGACTCTCAAATTCATTCGAAGGAATGGATTAAGGTCTTCAATCCCGATTATATGAATGGAATTTCAACGTCTCTGAAGGCGGGGTTCCGGGCCCTTCCGGCGGAGACTGATGCAGTTATGGTGGCGCTCGCGGACCAGCCTCTCGTGGAGGTTTCAACGCTTCATACACTCGTAGAACGCCATTTCGAAGCCAACGCTCTCGCAACCATACCCGTCTACAAGTCGCGTAGAGGAAACCCCGTAATCTTATCCTACGCGTTGAAAACCAGGATTCTCACATTGGAGGGAGATGTGGGTGCGCGTAAAATACTGGAACAGGAATCAGACAAAGTTCAGCTGGTCAAAGTGGAGGACCCGGGAGTAGTAATGGACTTGGATACCCCCGAGGATTTCAGCAGAGCCCTGCAGTTACTCGAAAGCCGCAAACAACTTAAATGGTCTGGCGACTCTTGTAGAAGCCCAGGAGACCAGTCGCCGTGAAAATGGTGGATGTATCGTCGAAGCCAGTCAGCTCAAGATCTGCTGTTGCATGTGGCTGGATAAAACTAAAGCGGGAAACGATCCGACTGATACAGGCCCGGAAAGTCGAGAAGGGGGACCCTCTGGAGGCAGCGAAACTCGCGGGAATAATGGCTGCTAAGAACACTTGGAACACCCTCCCATTGTGTCACCAGATACCTCTCAAGTCGGTTGCCGTCGACGTGCAACTTACTTCGGGAAAAGTTGTTGTGACCTGTCGGGTTAAGGCTGACTACGTAACCGGGGTGGAAATGGAGGCAATCCACGCCACCATGGTCGCCCTTCTCACTGTATGGGATATGACAAAGCAGTACGAAAAGAACGAAGCAGGGGAATATCCTTCCACGGAAATCGGAGGCGTCCGTGTACTTTCAAAGACAAAGACATCTATGGGTGACTAACACTGTCTGCAAAAAAGCACGAGGAAAAGGCGGCTCGGGCGTTTCCAAAACTCAGATTTGTCATAGTAACGGTCAGTTCTTCAAGGTACCAAAACAAAAGTAGAGGAGAGCCCTACAAAGATGAATCAGGGGACGTAGCGCAGTCTGAAATTACCTCTAAAGGCCACGATGTTGTGTGGAGAACTCTTGTAAGCGATGACGTTCTACAAATCAGGTATGCCGTTCTGAAATCTCTCGTGGAGAAAGACTGCGACGTATGTGTGACCCTAGGCGGGACAGGTATATCTCCAAGAGATGTAACCATCGAAGCGTTGTCCGCTATAATCGAGAAGCAGCTCCCTGGATTCGGTGAACTCTTTAGAGCTGAAAGTATAAAAGAAATAGGCCCCCCTGCTCTGCTTACAAGAGCTATTGCGGGAGTAACTTCCGGCAGGCTGATAGTTGCCCTGCCTGGTTCACCGGACGCCGCCCTTTACGGAATACGCCTCCTGATCATTCAGGCAGCTCACATCATTTCAATAGCCCGCCAGTAAAGCCTGGTGAGTCGGCGACCAATCGGTGCACTTGCCTGTCGCTATGACATTTGCATGAATCAGCGTTGATGCGCCTTCAAATTTTTCTTTGAGACGGATATTAGCCTCGTAAGAGCGTTCATGGTGGGCGCAATCTGGCCGCGTTCAACGACCAGCATCGTTTCCTGACCGCAGCTTATTGTGTCTTCGATATTTATCCCTCGTCTGGCGACCTCATTGTATATCATTATGATGCAGCCGGGCGTATTCGCAATCTCCGCGGGGCTATGAACGGACACCACCGAGCATTCCTTAGGGTGGCCACCGCTTTGCTGCAGGAGAGGAGCCATCACACTCTTAGATTCTTCATCATAGAGCAGGGTAATGGAGTCCGAGCCGAGTACTATTTCATGGAATCCTCGAAGACCGTTCTCCAAAGCCTTTCCCAAAGCTTCGATAGAAGACGGAGTCCTATTGAACACAATTTTCGATATGTCAGCCCTGACTGCAATCGTGCTGCCCGCTATCACTTTAAGCGCCTTCAAGCCCAAAGTATGAGCGAGTTTAAGCCGTTTAAGCGTAGTAACAAGGCTGCTCAGCCGTACAGGGGAACCAACAAGCTCCTGCACCCCAGGTTTAATTATCCTAGCCACCGCCGCCAGATTCGCGTACTTTCTGTTTATAGAGTCTTGGATTGGGAGATCCACCGTGATTATCTCTCTGACAGCGTTTGCCAAAGTCATACGTCTAACAGTACGCCTTTTAACCAATTAACCAACGGGAGACCATCTTGCGAACAGAATTAAGCTTTCTTACTCGCTACGCATCGGCTATCTGGTCGTCTTACGTTCCATCGATATTCCCTTATTCGGGTTAACCCATTCATTCTGATTTCGAAGCGTCGAAATCGGAAGCCACGTGTTAACCTGTTATAGGATGTTCCCGCCTGATGCGCGGAATTCTGATAGTTTACGCCTATGATACGCTTAAGTTTCTATCGCGCCACATATTAACGGACTCGATTGGATAGGGCGAGGGTTGAATAATGGGTGTAAACAGCGGAACAGGCGGGAGGAAACCAAACAGGCTGATAAACGAAACAAGCCCCTACCTTCTTCAGCACGCGTTCAATCCCGTAGACTGGTTCCCCTGGGGTCAGGAAGCGTTCGACAAAGCGAAAAGAGAAGACAAGCCTGTTTTCCTTTCTATAGGTTACTCGAGCTGCCACTGGTGTCATGTAATGGAAAGGGAATGCTTCGAAGACCCTGAAGTAGCAGAGCTGCTCAACGATGCCTTTGTATGTATAAAAGTTGACAGAGAAGAAAGACCGGATGTTGACAGAATGTACATGGCTTTCTGCCAGGCCACCACAGGCGGAGGTGGATGGCCGCTTACAGAGTTTCTCACACCAGACGGAAAACCGTTCTACGCCGCCACGTATATTCCTAAATACAGTACCTCTCAGACTGTCGGCCTGATGGATCTTGTTCCGGCAGTTCAAAAAGCGTGGAAAGAAACCAGAGAGCAGATACTGCGTGGCGCTGGCGAAGCGGTCGCGGAGCTTATGCGCGCTAGAGCCCCGTACTCTGCAATCAACCCTGATTCAATCTTTCAGCACGCCTTTAACAGGCTTGCAGCCGAGTTTGATCCGGAGTGGGGCGGGTTCGGCTACGCGCCAAAGTTCCCTGTTCCCCACAGGCTGATGTATCTTTTGAGATACGGGAGACGCTCGGGCAACGGGGCCGCCAACCAGATTGTTGAACTAACGTTGGCCAAAATGGTGATGGGAGGCATCCACGATCAGATTGGTCACGGATTTCACCGATATTCTACTGACAGAAACTGGCTTGTTCCACACTTCGAGAAGATGGTCTACGACCAAGCTCTAATGGTTTCAGCGCTATGCGAAGCATATCAGTCATCAGGGATTAAGGGGTTCGCGTGGTGTGCATCCGAAACGGCTTCTTTCGTCTTAAGCGATATGACTGCCCCGGGGGGCGGGTTCTTCTCCGCGATGGATGCCGATTCTCCCGAAGGGGAAGGGTCATTCTACCTGTTGACCGATCAGGAACTGCGTTCTGTGCTCACCGACTCTGAACTTCAGGAGTTCCGAAAGTGGATGATATTAGAGTCAGTGGAACCTGGAGGCACCGGCACTGTGACAGAGCCACGTAAAATTGTTACCATGTCACAAAACCTTTGGGAATACCTTAAACAGAACGATGCACCACCTGCAACCCTGAGCCAGGCGCTCACGAAGCTACGAGAAGCACGTTACACGAGGCCTAAGCCGGCGCTGGATGAGAAAATACTTTGCGACGTGAACGGCCTGACAATAGCGGCGATGTCGATGGCTTCCAGAGTACTAGACGATGACAGGTTCCTTCATGCAGCGACCAAGAGCGCGGAATTCGTGTACCATAATATGGTTCGTTCAGGCACCCTGTTTCATTCATACACGAAAGGCAAGCTATCTGTAGAAGGGTTTGTGGACGACTACGCGTTTTACTCTTACGGACTGTTCCAACTGTATCAGTCGACGTTTCAAACCCGATATCTTAAGCTGGCGGTTGAGTTCGCTGAAGAAATGATTTCACGCTTCTGGAGCAGTGAAAGAAACCTGTTCTGCGACGGAGGCCCTAAAGAAGTTTCTGCAAACTTCGCGGAACCGGAAACCTATGATGGCTCCGTCCCCTCGGGAAACTCTGTTGCGGCGTACACGTTGAGCAAACTGTTCAAGGCCACGGGCAACTCACGTTATGATGACTTTTCGCGGGCGGTGCTCAAGTCTTTTGGACACGTGTTTGAGAACTCTCCTGAGGCGGCATGCTTTGCTCTGTGCGCCCTCGATGAGATTGAATCGGTTTCAAGAGAAATAGCGTTAGCAGGAGCCAGAACCGACCCACGTGTCCGCAGAATGGTGCAGGCGGCAAGGAAGGGCTTTCATCCGGGCGACGTGATCCTAGTGGTCCCCGAATACGGCGACGAACGCTCAGAACTCGTAAATCTCGCCCCCTACACTTCTTCGATGACTTCTGAACAGGGTGCGCCAAGAGCCTATGTTTGCCAAAACCATTCGTGCAATTTCCCTGTAACTGACTTAGATGATCTTGAACGATTGCTCAGCCATTAAGTTCTTTCCGCGCGTATACTGCATATGCCACTGCCATTGAGAAAAACAGGTAGCCCAACATTATGTACACTGACTCAAAGACGTAAGGCTGGTAGACGTACACTTTTCTCCCTAGTTCACTGGTTACCGTAACATGAGCAGGGTAACTTTGCAGAGCTAGGTTCGAAACAGCCGAAGAAGCATAGGTTATCAGAAACCATGGTTCTACATGGGACAGAAACATCAACACGCCTTGAACAAGGGGCATGGCCACAACTACGATCAGAATTGACACTATTATCGAAAGACCCTGGCTTCTGAACATGGAGCTGAACATGATTATGAACATGGTCAAAGAGGCTCCGAAAAGAAATGTGAGACCCAGTATCTGGGGAAGAGTGGAAACAGTTGTGTGATAGAGGACATAGCTAAAGGCGACACCTATTACAAACGTTGAGACCATAATGGCCGAAACCGCCAGAAACGCTGATGTGAATCTGGTTAGCATTATCTTCAGTCTGTGAACGGGTTGTGTCAACGTAAAGTATCCCTGTTGTGAGTAGTCTTGGGAAATCGCGTCTCCGGCCATAACTGCCGCTACTAATAGCACGTCGTCTGTTACTCCTCCAAGGGTCTGTGCAGTAAAAGCATTCACAGTTTGAGGCTGAGGAATAGTATTGGTGTACATTAGTAGAGGCGTCAGAAGACTGATGAACACATAGAGAGGTAGCATTACGAGGAATCTTCGCGTTCTGAAGTAGAACTTCAGATAGGTTTCAAGGAGGAGCCTCCAGCTCATCCAATCACCTTTCTGTAGGCTTCTTCGAGGCCTAGCTCCGCATCTCCGAAGCTGCGGAGGCCAAGAGGATACAGTCTGTCCAATATTCTTCTTCTTTCCTGATCGGATCCGTCAAAGTATACCAGGTAAGTTGAGCCATTCTCTTTACGCATATCTAACCCAAGTTCCTTAAGGTCGACTTCGCCGAAGAATTCAACTCTAAGAACTTTAGAAGTGTAACGCAACTGTATCTCTGAAAGCGTCCCCTGATCTGTAAGGCGGCCGTTGTATAGGAAGTAAACGTAGTCACAGACCTGGGAAACCTCATAAAGCAAATGTGACGAAAGAAGTATTATTTTATCGCCTTTTGCATCGCGTAAGAAATCTCTGATTACAATCGATTCCTTTGGATCAAGCCCGCTCGTAGGCTCGTCCAGAATCAGGATTTCTGATTCCTGTGCCGCCAGAGCCGCGAGATACACACGGCGCTTCTGGCCCTTCGAAAGCTTCGACACAGACTTGTCCAAGTCTGGAAGATCCAGCCGGTCTTTGAGGTCTCCCAAATCAGGTTGCCCAACTCCTCTGATTTTGGCTGCGAATGAGACGAACTCGCGCACAGTCATAAAGTCGTATGGAAGAGGATCCTCGACAAGAGAGGAAACATTTTTGAGCGCATCCAGCGGTCTCCTGTTCACGTTTATGCCGTTTACAATTGCAGCACCCGAAGTCGGATGCAATAGGTTAGTGAACAGCTTCATGGTCGTTGTTTTACCCGCTCCGTTGGGTCCCAGATAGCCGTAACACCCATTCTTTTTGATCGAAAACGATACATCTGAAAGAGCAGTAAAGTTCCCGTATCGCTTCGTCAGGCCCTGGGCCGTGAGCTCCATAAAAAACCTCCTTCAGCTCAGAAAATAAGAGTTGCGTGAAAAGAGCCCTCCGACGAAGACCCCCAAGCAATCACGCTTTCTGTTGCATGCAAACAGGTCCTCGAAGCCAAACAGTCTAATCGTCCTAGTATTCGCGCACAGGAAGCGTTTTGACCCAGTTGACAGTGAACCCTGCTTTTTGGCCTGTATTCCGGAAGATGGGTTGACGTCTTAGCGGTAACGTGTCAAGCATGCCCGTTGCAGGGCATCTACGATACCGAAGTATCCAGAAGCTTGGTTGCGGGATTAATTTTTTTCGCGGGCCATATTTTCGCTTTGTTCAGTGCTGAATTGTCGCCGACAGAGACGTTGTTGCCTATCACACTGTCTTCTATAACACACTTCTGACCGATGATCGTGTGTCTACCGACGATGCTTCTTTTGATGATGGTGCCTTTCCCAATCAGGCAGCGGTCCATTATAACGCTGTTCGACACGGAGGAACCCTTCTGCAGGATGGTATAGTTGTCTATGACGGAAGAGTCGATTTCTACTTCGGGCTCTAATGCTATGTGACGTCCAAGAAGAATGTCCCCTGTAAACTTGTACGCTCCCCTTTGAGCTCTATCTATAAGCTGCTTTTGCAGTTGAGCCGACTTGTCGCTTCTACCTTGAAATCTGACGCCCTCGAATTTTCCTGTGATACCAAGTTCATTGGCGTCCAAGCGTCTGAGAAGGCTAAACACAGCTTTAAGGTATCCTTCAGGAGTACCCAAATCGAACCAGAACCCTTTCAGGGGAAAGCCAACTATCCTGTACCCTTGGCTCACTAGAGATGGAATAACATCTTTGCCGAAGTCCATTCTGCGTTCCTGCTGCAGCTTCATACCTTCTGGACTTTCAAAGAAGTCGCGAAGTCCTTGGGAGAACAGGTAAATTCCTGTGTTTACCTGTCTCGAAGGAGGATTCATACCCGATGGCTTTTCAACGAATCCGCGTAAAACGTTCCCTTCACCGACCTCTGCGACGCCAAATCTGCTTATGTCTTCATCTGGTTCGAGTTCTTTGAGAGCGATCGTCATGAACGATTTGCTGGCTTGATGATGCTGCCACATATGAAACACGTCGAGATCAAAGATGAGGTCTCCCTGGACCACGAGGAACGGCTCGTCGAATCCATAGTAGTCCATGATTGTCTTAACAGAGTCTGCACTTCCTACACTTTCAACATTAGGCTGGTAGCGCACCCTGATCAGGTCAGGTGGAATGCCGAGCCTCGCGGCTATGCGGCCTCCTCCACCCAAGTAGTCGTACACTGACACATAGTTCGTGTAACCACTGAGGCCCATGTAGAATTCTGTGAGGCCCTGTGACGCCATCTTAGTGAGCATAAGTTCTATGAGAGGCCTGTTAAGCACTCTAACCATTGCCTTAGAGGTGTCCACGGTTAGAGGATACAACCTAGTACCCATTCCTCCTAAAGGTATTACGACCTTCCTGAACAAGACAAGATGATTTAAGAATACACCCTAATAAATTAGCAGCGTACAGCTCTTCTGATCAGACTGGGTCAAAATTATCTGTCGCATGTGATAGCTGGTTCTGTAAAAAGCAAAGGCCGGCTGCCCCAACGGAAGTTACCGTAGCTATGTTCAAACAGTTCTGCAGGCAGCTTGTCTCTTTAGGGAAAACATGAGGAGTCAAATCAAAAGCGCCCTTTAGTGGGAAAAGCAGACTCCCTATCCGGCTGGCTTTCCAGTAAACCAAAAATAGTCCGGTAAACATGTTCATTCGTATTGAGTGGGACAGAATTCGACGCTAAGATGAGGGAGATGCTTTCAGGGGGTCAGGCCTTCTGCGTAGCCACAGTGGTCAAGACAGTGGGCTCAACGCTCGCCAAACAGGGATTCAAAATCCTGGTTGATTCACAGGGGAACATACTGGCTGGAACTCTCGGAGGAGCGTGCCCGGAGGGAACCGTCGCAGAGCTGGCATCCCAGTGTATTTCCAGAAGATCACCGCGTCTCGTAAAAGTCTTTTTGGAAGATGCCGGTAGGGCGGTGGCTGCGGCTACTGTTGAAAAAGATGACGAAATACATGTAGAGACTAACTGCGGCGGAAATATGGAAATCTTTCTGGACCCATATGTAGGACCAGAGAGGCTGTTCGTGTTCACGGACGGCGGCAAAGACGACGTGGCTTCTGCGTTCATAAAGATGGCTAAGCTTGTAGGCTTTGAGGTAAATCTTGTGGACCCTACAGAAACCGTTGAAGGTGCAGACAAAAGAACACCGCGGCCTGAGCTCAGCGGCCTGGACATAGGTGAACACGACTATGCGATAGTCCTCACACGTGGCAAAACCGATATCGAAGTTCTCACAGAGGTTTCCAAACACAAGTTCGGCTTTGTAGGGCTACTGGCCTCCAAAACTCGCTTCGGAGCTGATATCGAGCAGCTGCGTTCGAGAGGCGTTTCCCAAGAGTTCCTCGCTTCCATACGCTCTCCGCTGGGAGTCGACATAGGCGCGCAGACGCCAGCAGAGATAGCCGTAAGCATACTGGCGGAGGTTGTTGCGAAAAAGAGGAACAAAAGCGTGCAAAGAAAGACGTGAAATTTGAGCCGCTCATAGAGCTTTCCGCAGGAAGACTACAAGGAGCAGTTTAGTCGTTTTGACCTTTGTGTGCCTCACTGTAGTGTTGCAGAAGGTCTTCCATGGAATTTACGGGCTTGCCAAGTTCTTCCGAAAACTCTGAAAGAATTTCCCGAATAACGGTTTCCGATGAGCTGAGAAACAACGTGCGGACGCTTGATTCGAAAGCAAGCAGATAAGCTTCTTCGGGGTTCTTGTCCGCGTGAACCTCCTGTTTCACCAAGCCGTCAGTGTGCTCCAAAAGATGTCTTGCCATAATCGAACCCACCACCTTTCCAGCGACGCGTCTGAGGTCCTCTCTTAAGACACCGGTTAATCCCGTGTTCTTTCTGGAATTCAACTTGAATATAACTGCCTGGGTTCAGCACTGTGAACAAGGATAAGCATAAGTCTTTTGCAGGTATTTTTACAGAACAGGTAACTTCGCGTACTCGGGTCTTGTAAGTTGTGGAGGCTTCGACGTGGTCAAACGGACCATGTTTCTGGAAGAGTTGATATTGTTCCGGTGAAAGATACAAGGACACAAGTTGATCCAAAAAACTGGACGCATGCATCCGGTTGGCTCCCTGACCGCTCTCGGTGACGCGGTAGCGCTGATAGATGAACTGAAGGTAACGCCTCTTCCACCGGTGCGAACAGACCTTATTCACGCACTTGGAAAAGTCAGCTACTCGCAGTATGCTAATGCGAAGCCCGTTCCCCGCTTCCCAAGGGCTACGTTTGACGGCTACGCCTTAAGGTCGTCGGATACGGTTAACGCTTCGTCAATCAACCCCGTTTCTTTGAAGGTGATAGGAGTATCCAAGCCAGGCTCACCATTCCTAGGAAACGTGGGGCCGTTGGAGGCTGTGGAGATACTCACAGGTGGACTGGTTCCCAACGGCGCGGACGCTGTGGTGATGGTTGAGAAAACCCTGAAAAACCACAGGAAACTGCTTGTATCGGAACCCGTGAATCCAGGCGCCTGCATGGACCCTGTAGGCGCTGACATTGAAACCGATCACATAATTATTAGGGCCGGAGAACAGATTGGTTTGGGCCATGTGATGGCTCTCGCATCTCAGGGCGTCGTGTCCATTGCGATTGCACCTTCCCCCAAAGTGCTTTTGGTGCCTACGGGTGACGAGATTAAGGAGCCGGGTTCAAGGTTAAGCGGCTCTCAAATCTACGACTCCAACACGCCTGCACTCACCTCTCTACTTGAAAAATGGGGGTGCCGTGTTTACTTGCACAAACCCCTTCGCGATCGGCCCGAACTATTTGAGGGGCTGCTCAGAAAGGCATCCAGATACGACCTCGTGGTTTTTACAGGGGGGTCATCGGCAGGCAGCGAGGATTACTTGGAAGAGTCGGTTGCAAAAGTGGGGAGAGTACTGGTGCACGGTGTCGCGATAAACCCCGGTAGACCGACGCTTGTGGGTATGGCGGCGGGAGTCCCAGTGGTGGGTGTGCCAGGGCATCCTTCTTCAAGTATGGCGGTTGGTTACATGGTTCTTAAGCCGGTCCTAGAAAGGATTATCGGCTTCCGTATTCCTGAAACAGTGCTGGAACTTTCACTCGGAGTAGATGTCGAGTTAGACAGACATATGACCTACTTCCGTCCGGCCAAACTCGTCGATGGCCATGTTTACCCGACGTACCGGGGTTCGAGCATGATTTCAAGTTTCCTGGGAGCGCAGGGGTATTTCCTTGCTGAGGGGCCCAGAGATTTCAGAGCCGGCGACACGGTTTTGTTTCATTTCTTCTGAACCTTCAAAGCCTTTTGAAGCCGAAGGATTCAGACTATTGCATCAGTGGGTTTCCCTGAAGTTTCTTCTCCAACAAGAAACATAGGATCGCTTAGTACGCCAACGTATATTGGCGTCTCCTGAACGATCCACTTCCGCGCCTGTGCTTCTCTTAGCTTTCCAGTCACCTTGGACCACGCGGAAAGCGAGTCCGTTTCGTAAAGCACTACGAATTCCTGGTCGCCGAGACCAAACGAGTACGTTGTATAGGATCTTATCCCCTTTGCAAGCGGGTGAGACCGTGCCATTCCTATGTGTTCGGCCATAATTTTCTTCCTCTCATCGAACGAAACCTGATACCAGTCTGCGCTTTTACTCATAGGGTACACTATCATGTATTTCATAGGCGGATTCCTAAGTGTGTCCGCGAGGCTTCCTCCTGGCTTTAGATAAGGAGACTCATCGTAAAGGGACATGACTCCGTAGACTCGTTTCGCATAACCCAATGAGGCCGCGGACAGTGCTTGGAACAACTCCGGACCCCTTGTCGGGTTTTCGTACGCGGTCCATACGATGAAGTCAGAGTCGTACCGCATCGACCTGTAAAACTTCAACGTGACAGATTCCTTCTCGAAATTTTTTAAGACCGCGGAAATACGGGAAGTCGTCCTCGCCCTAAAAAGGGGATCGGAAGACCACCAGCTGTCACCCATACTGTAGACTGAGACGTTCATGTATATTTCGTCAGCCATTTCCCTTTGGTTTATGGTTGACCCAGCCTCCTATTTGGCTTGCGGAAGCCAACACCTTTACCCTCGAGTATCGTTAAACAAAGTATACAGGACTAGGTAAGCCTTAAATCCGCTCTTGAGGTGTTTTCCGTGCTATGATGTTGATGGTGAGCGTTCAGAACCTGGAAGAAGCAAAGCAGGCTGTCTTGGGCGGAGCCGACATAGTAGACGTCAAAAACCTTCAGGAGGCAATGGTTGGATCTAATTTTCCGCCTGTGATAAAGCAGGTAAGGGAGGCTTTTCCTGCTAATATCCACGTAAGCGTAACTTTGGGAGTTGTTCCCAACCAGGTTGGCACTGTGGCGCTAGCGGTCTATGGTGCCGGCGCTCTGAACGCGACAAGTGTGAAGGTTGGGTTCGTCAACACGGATTACGAAACAGCTTTGGACATATTGAAGGAATCTAAGAGGGCGCTAGAAGGTACCCGCACAAAGCTTATCGCCGCGACCTTCGCGGACAGCAAGCTTTACAACGGTTTGGAGCCGGAAGCGGTACTTCCTCTGGCTAGGGAGAGCAAAAGCGATGGCATCCTGATAGATACTCTGACTAAAGACGGTAGAAACCTGTTTGACTTCATGTCTGAAGATAAGCTGAAGTCTATTGTCCTGAGTTCAAAGGAGGAAGGTTTGAGCACGGCTCTTTCGGGCGCGCTTCGAATCTCCAACTTCGACACTTTGACCCGGATTAACCCTGACATAGTGGGTGTAAGGGGAGCTGTGTGCACGGATAACGACAGATACGCCGGAAGGGTGACCGCTTCAGCCGTCAGGAAGGTTAAGGATGAACTTGAACTACGGGTGAGCGGCAAACTTAATGTTTTCGCCAGAAGCTAACACGGGGCGTGCGGTTTGGCAGAGAGTCACACCGTTATAGATGGGACACGAAAAGAGTGTCGGGGAGTGCTTGCTATGCTAGAACAGGTGGCGAAAGCAGGTTCACCGGTGAATGTGGAAGCCGTGGTCGCGAATTTCGTTGATAGGAGGGAGGTTGAAGAATGGGCGGTGAGGAAGGGGCATTTGGTTAAAGGTGTCCGGTCACGTGGATCATCTTACGTGATTGAGGTGCTGGTAAACCCTCAGCATGGTTCTATTGGTGTGACTTGAACCAGTTTAGGACCCTAGTGTACGCGTCTACGAAGTGTGCTTCCTCCCTGAATCCATGCCCTTCTCTGGGGTAAACTATTAGAGACGTTTCAATGCCGCGGTCTTTCAGAGCTCTATAGAACTCATACGATTGGCCCACTGGGACATAGGGGTCCTGTTCTCCGTGCAGCAGCAGAGTGGGTGTCTTCACCTTTTTGACGTTTCTGATCGGTGAAAACCTGTCGTAGAGGTCGAACTCGTAGGGAGATTGTGCGTAGTGGATCTCGTCCCAATCAGACAGGCATGAAGTTCCATGGAAACTGACCCAGTTTGAAATGCCGAAAAGCGCCGCCGAAGCTCTGAAGATCTCCGTCTGAGTGACAGCCCACATGCTCATGAATCCACCGTAAGATCCACCTGTTATGTATATCCGAGCTTGGTCTATCGAATAACGGGTCTGAAGCTCTTTCACACCGGCAAGGATATCTTGAAGATCCTGACCGCCCATATCACCCCGGTTGGCTTCTGCGAATGCTCGGCCTCTTCCCGTGCTTCCAGTGTAATTGGGATAGAACACCAAGAAACCCTGTGAGGCGGCCACCGTTCCCGTATCCATGTATGTCCATGATACAGAAGACGTTGGTCCTCCGTGAACCTGGACTATGAGAGGCCACTTGGAATCAGAAGAATAGTTCTTGGGCACGCGAACAAAGCCTGTAAGCGTGACGCCTCTTTCGTTGCTCCACTCAAAAGCATTCATTCTGACCTCTTCTGCTTCCTTATGACGTAGATGCGAATTGAACTCGCTCAGCTTCTCCAGTCGATGATCGGAAAGATTCATCGACCAGAGTTCGGGAGGACTGTCCGCGCGCTGAGCCGAAAAGTAGACCTTACCCTTTGTAATCGCAAACTTGGGAACCCACTGTGGAGCCACGTTGGCTTCAAGCTGTGCCCTCTCCTGTACGCCACCTGTGGCTTCGCCCCTAAAGAATACTTGACTGAACTTGCGTTTAGCTAAGAACAGGAAGGAAGCATGATCCAGCCATTCCGCCCAGGAAACCGAATAGGGAGCGCCTTCGGTGAGGTTAACAGTTTTCTTTCCGTCCGCAGTGGAGAGCATGAGGTCTCCGTTCTGTGATCCCCTGTCACTCCAGAGTGAACACGTATACAAAATGTGACGCGAGTCTGGTGAAACCCGTGGTGAGCCTAGCTGTCTGAATGATGGGTCAAACAGTTTCCGAACCTCCTTCGAATCCGGATTTATGGCCACCAGTCTTGACCTGTACCAGAATCGCTCGTACGGTTGATCTGAAACAACCGCGGCGACAAATGATCCATCCGGGGAGCAGTCGAATTCCCATACCTGTAGATTCGAAGTAAGTTTCTCAGGCACCCCCGACTGGAACGGTATCCTCCAAAGTGCGCTGTAGTTGGGTTTGGCCTCGAATTCAAGTTCGTCGTGTAACTGATCACCAGCCTGCCTTTCAGAGGTTTCAGACGCGAGCACGATGAGCGAACCATCATCGAGCCAGCGATGATCTGAAACCTCTCCATTGAGGTTGATCCTCCAAGGTTCTCCGCCTTGAATGCCTACCACGTACACCGAACTCTTTGGAGCTGCCTTGTCTCCGGAGTTTCTGTCGGATAGAAACGACACATGTTGCCCATCCCGGGATAACCTGGGAAGCCTATCAAAATGCTCTCCTGATGTGAGCTTTCTGAAGCCTTTTCCCTGTTCGTAAACCCATATTTCCCTCTTGAACTCTGAGCCGGATTTCTTGTAGTCTGATCCTACAGAAACGGCTACCGTGCCTGTTTCAGCGACCGCTGGGTCACTTATCGATTTCAGGTGGAGCAGTTCTTCCAGATCCAATGTTATGTAGGTCATCACGTTGTGTGTATATAAGCATTCGAGATTAAAGGAACATGGTTTCGCTAGGTGGCCGTAGAGGGCTGCTCCTGAGCCTGAGGCTTCGGGGAGTCTGCTGCACCAGTTTCCCCGGTGCTTCCATCGGGTGTCCGACGACCGTATCTGGTGTTCAACAAAACTATGACAGCCAAGACCAGCACCACGCCGAGAACCGAAAGCTGGAACACCTGGCCAACTAGTTGATGAGCCTCGTTGATCACGGTTAGGCTGAAGGAATATGTGAGTCCGTCTGCAACGAGCAGCTTCACCGTATAAGCGCCATCCGGCTTTGTCAGCTGGTTAAAAGGTATCTTTACAGTATAAGTTCCGAAACCAGATCGGCGGACGCTCACTGGGGTTGCAACACCGTTGACCCAGGCCTCTATCTTTTGAGGCGGAGGCGACTTCAGGTTCACTGAGATTCCTCCGGCAAGATAGTTCACAGTATGAGTGAACGACGTTATCTGCGGCGGTTCAGTTGACGACACATTTACCACGCCGATGAAGGTGTCAGAGGTGTTGTATATCACGCTGTTTTCAGCCTCGACTCCATACCCCAGACTTTGAAAGATTGTTTGACCAACCGTCAGGTTTGAATCGAACGCGTACAGGCCCACCTGGGAGTCCGCTACCTGGGAGTCCACTATGTAAGCGTTGGATCCGATAAACCGGACGTCGGAGAGCTTCGACCCGTAAATGTATACGTTGCTAGCGTCGACTGTGACGTTAACCAAGTCTGAGCCTATAAGGTTCAGACTCATGTTCTGAATAGTGGTATCCTGCAAGGAAACTCCCTGCATTTCGTACCCCGACTGAGTTTCAGTAAGTAGCGGTATGCTCGTGTTTGAAGGCGAGATAAGTGGGGTGTTGACCAGTGTGTACGGTTGCACTGTAAAATAGCTGTAGTAGGGGGAATCTCCTACTGCACCCGTTGTTTCGCCAGCCACAGTTACGCTCCAAGAGCCGGCAAGCTGTGCTACTGAAGACGCGCCGAAGTAGTTGGAGCCAAGGACCGAGGGCACACTGTAAGATGCTTCCCATAACCCCAGCTGAGATAGGTATACCATGGGTACACCTATAGAGGAACCGACAACAGCAACTGAAGGTTCACGCTGGGTGGGCAGAAACGTAGCTGTAAACTGACCGGATGTGACAGGCGTGCCGTTAGGATACTCTATTCTTACCGCCAGATTCGCAGTTCCCCCCTCGACAGGGTTGTTCAACGAAAGCACGGTGTACTTCAAGGCCGGTTCTGATACGTAAATCGAAGTGTTATAGAATCCATATTCTGCTGGTTTGCTGCCGTTGTAGACTGACCTGAAAGCAACCGTATAGAATCCTGGAGAAACGTTCTGTGGAATTGTTATGTTGGCTGTGTGTAAGCCGAACAAATTGTAGATGCCCAGTTGAGTTGTGTCCGGCGCCAAGGGAAGAAAAGCTGTTAGAACAGTTTTTCCACTTTCGCTGATGAATGACGCGGTAATGTTGGATGTGAATAGTCCGGACAAAGAAGATGTTTCGGCTCCTGCTATAAGCGTCACAGACTGGCCCTGGGCGACGGATTCAACACCGTCTTCTACAGGAGGAAAAACGGCTGCCTCTAGTATTTCCCCAAAATATTCATAGGTGGAAACTGATCCGTTTTGCCCTCCTACACCGCCGTAAACAGTCATCGTGTAAACCCCTTGCGGGTAACCTGAGGGAAGCTGTGCGAAGCCTATGAAGTCGCCACCGCCGTTCGGCTGCAGGGGAACAGAAAACGAGTTTCCTTGAGCGTTGGCGAAGACGGCTGTGAAAGAGGCGTTTTGCACTGGGGTCCCGTTAGGGTAGGCAGCCAAAATCTCTACGGGGAAAGTTTCTCCAGGCCCAAGTGGAGCCGCATACGGGTAGGGGACCGGTTGAACAATCGAGAGGCTTAGACCGACATCTATCATACTCATCCCCGCACCAGAGTATCCTTGAGAAGTGCCGTTTACGAGGATCTCCCAGGTGTTGGGGGTTGCACCTTCTGGCACTGTAAACGAGCCGGACCAGCCTGAGTCAGTGTATGCTAGGCTGAACTCCTCGACAAGTCCGGTCGTCGACAGCACGTAGCCTTTGAAGTTTCCTGAACTCACCTGCAGGCCTTCCGGGTAACTGATCTCAGCCTTCACATGAACGGTTGAACCATACGGGTACTGTGGATAACCCGATGTGCCGCCAACCGAGACCTGGATGGAGAGGTGCGAGGGTAGGTGCCCCAAAGCATATGCGAGCCCGTTTATGTCCGGAGAGCCCAAGCCGGTTACCATGCTGTAGCCTTTAGAAGCATAGTACTGTCCGTTGGTACCGAAATAAACTGTGTTAAACGCCTGAGAATAGAGTGGTTTGTCGGCGTAGATCTCATAGAGCAAAGGATTCAGTAAACCCAGTTTGGTGTTGAGGAACTGGTCTAAGAGGGCTGTAGCTCCAGCCCATGTAGGTGTAGCCAGGCTTGTCCCACCTACCGCATAGTAGACTCCTTCAGCAACTATTACCAAGCCCGTGTAGGGATTGGCGTCCGCTGAAACGTCGGGCGTGGCCCGACCTGGGCCGCTGACGACTCCATCCTGATACCACGGTTTGGGGAAGAGTATGCTGGATCCGCCTCCGGATCCAACTGCTTGTCCGAAGTATTGCGGTGAGAGACTCCAGGCCGATTCGCCCATGTATCCTGTTCCGTTCGACAGGTTGTATCCGTACGTATCGTTTGAGTAAAGAGTTGTCCCTCCCACAGATGTAACAAACGGCGATGAAGACGGGAAGGATGCTCCTCCGTAGGACGTTGGCGTTCCACCGTATGAACCGCCGTCTCCGGAAGCCGCGAAGAAAGAGATCCCCTCGTCGGACCCAAGCGCAAAGTACAGGTTGGGGTATGAATAGCCGTATGCTCCGAAGCTGTAAAACCCTGTTTCGCCCAGCAGACTTTCGGAAAGACCCCAGCTCATCGATGTTATGTTCGCAAGGTCGTTGCTAACCACGTAGTCTATCGCCTCGTAGAGGCCGTTAACAGCGTCTGAAGAAACAACCAGATCGATTTTGGCCAAAGGAGCCATCGAATGGACTGTTTCAACATCGAGCGCGGTCTCTATGTCCCATCCTGTGGATACACCCTGGGACGGTTCATATCTGCCTAAAGGTATTATCCGAACATCGGCAGCCGGGAGACCGAACTGGCTGTCGAATTTCGCCACATCCTGCTGTATTTCCGGGTCGCCGTAGAGTTCAACTACTGCTATGGTTTGACCCTGCCCCTTATACCCAGACGCGTAGAGGCGAGTCGCGTTGTACGCGTTCTGCAACGTTCCTGGACCATAGTAGGTCGCCGCAAACTTGTACCCTGTTAAAAAGCTAAGAGAGTGCGGGACATGTGCCTCCTGGATCCTGGTTCCATTGAGTTTCCCAAGAACCAAGTAGCTTGGAGTAAACGACGAAAGGTTTTCGAGCCCAGTAACCTGAAGGCCGGAAAGCTGAACCGGGAGACTGGGGGTTTCCGCCGGAAAATAGTATTTTACACCAAGGTTGGAAGCCATCCTGAGCGTCGTATGAAACACTCGGTCCACTACACTTGCATTCGCAGTCACATCAATCATGAATCGGTCAGAACTCACGTAGTTGACCACGAAGCCGTTTGAGGTCAGGTATGATTCAAGAGACATGAACCGCTGGGGCGCCGGTGAAAATTCTCTGCTAACTTGGGCCTGACTGAGAGGAGGAAGCGTGTGTTCGCTCACGCCGACACTGTAGCCGACCAGATTCGAAAAGTTAGAAGGTTGAAGGAAGATGGCCAAGTTAACGGGTGTATCGGGCGGTAAATTTGAATATGTTTTACCGTTTAGAGCAGGACCGGCGTATGTCGAATACGTGTACGCAGCGGCCTGACCACCGTATGCTAAGGTGGCACCCGTGGAGCACGCCAACAGTAACACGATCGCCATAGCCGATAAGAGCTTTAGCATTCGACTTTCCCGTCACCCGCACATATAAACGTTCTACGCCACTACGCTGAGACGGAGAAGCTCAGAACACGGTCGGCTAACTGTATCGAAACACTTTTACATCCATTCCGAAAAATCGACCGGATATGCCTGGTCAAACTGGGTTCGTGCAGCTCGCCAAGGCAGAAGAGCTTGAACAAAAGCATCTGAAGGCTGTTAGAGTTAACGGAAAACACTACGTGATTGTAGAACACAAGGGTTCGATCTACTGTTTCGACGGCCTGTGCCCGCACGCCGAAGGGCTGCTCGGCTTCGGTCAAGTTCAGGGCAGATACCTGTACTGCACCTATCATCAGGCTGTGTTCGATGTGACAACAGGGAAGCCTCTGGCTGGTTCTCCTACTGATATACCGCTAAGATCCTATCCGGTGAAGGTTGAAAACGGATTTGTCTACGCCATGCTGGAATAGGAAACCCGTGTCCTTTTTGCCCTCTTCTAGAGGGCTACGAAAGCCATTTTGTAAAGGCGTGTTTGAATCTTTCAGCGGACGCTGAAAACACGACCTCCGCGTTGGAGGGTTTTCCGGTTAGCCCGTAATGGTCGACAAGCATGCCTCCACGCGAGGCGCCGCAGGTTTCAACGTCGATTCTAAGCTTCTTAGACCGTTCAACGATTCTTCTATCGTAGGCTACGGCCACTGTCAGACTGTCTGGTTGCACACTGCCGGGCAACCCCTTGGACCTCGAGTATTCAAAAAGAACCCTGTTTGACTTTACGAAGAATCTAGCTCCCTTGGCTCTGCTGTTAGCCATCTTCTCCCAGTCAGAGCCATCTATTAGTGCAGCCTCTTCTGCAACCTCCCACGGCACAACTGTTAGATCGAACCCGGCGTTGAAAACTATGTTCGCTGCCTCTGGGTCAACCCAGAAATTGTATTCCGCCAGCTGAGTGGTGTTTCCTCTGGAGAAGGCGCCGCCCATAACCCATACCTTTTTGACCCTTTTGGCTATTTCGGGGTCTTTGAGATATGCGAGCGCGAGATTTGTCAGCGGAGAAACTGCCAGAATTTCTAGTTCACCCTCAAACTCTTTCGAAAGGCGTATGATTTCATCCGGAGCGTAGCCTCCCGCAGGCTTCTTCTTTGGGGTAGGGTATCGCCAGCCACCCATTCCGTTGTCGCCATGGACTTCTTCTACGGTTCTCCAAGCACCCATTATGGGTCTCCTGGCACCGCGAAAAACCGGCGCGTCCGACCCGAAATAGTCAAGTGTGAAGAGCGCGTTTTCAACCTGCCTTTCAAAACTGACGTTTCCTGCTACTATTGTTACAGCAAGTAGATCGAACGTCTTAAGGGTGCATGCCAACGCCACAGCATCGTCGCTCGCAGTGTCTGAGTCAAACACTACCTTTCTCAAAAGTGGGTCGAAATCTGTTGCCAGGCTTAAAACAATAAGCTTTCCGTGAGTTTTCGGCTGACCCGGCTTGTTTGAGGCAACAATGGCATATAAGAAGACTGTTCATGGTAAACATATATAGACCGGGAAAGTAGGCGCTGCGTGACCAATCTAATTTCCTTCGGAGCCGTCAACTGGGACACCACCCTGTTTGTTGACAGCTTCCCCAAGCCCGGTGAAGAAGTAAGAGTGATGAAGATGTCCTCTGTACCCGGAGGCACAGCCGGAAACATAGCTGTGGCTGCTGCCAGAATACTTGGAGGTGGAAAAGTTGGTATACTCGGCGCGGTTGGGTCGGATCAAATAGGACAAAGACAGATCGAACTGTTCGAGCGGGAAGGAGTTTTGGTCAATGGCCTACAAGTGGTGAATTCAAATGAATCCGGTCAGGCGTTTGTCACCGTTAACAGCAAGGGAGAAAACACCGTCGAAACATTTTTCGGCGCAAACCATCTTTTGGACCCGGAAAAAGCGGTAGGGTACATCAGATCAGAAATGGAGAAAAACTCGGTGCTGGTGGTTACAGACCCACCTTTGACGTCAGTTGAACCAGTTCTGAAGGCCGCGCGGTCCATGGACGCAAAAGTGATCTGGGACCCGGGTGTCTGGATCAGTGAATTGGCGGCTAAGGGGTGGCGTCTTGTTGAATTCGCAGACTACATGGTACTTAACAGCGTCGAATACAAGTCTGTTTTCGAAAGCGGCCGCCACCCACCTGAAAAGCTTCTTGCGGAAGTTGGAGCTAACTTGAAACTGGTGGTTAAGCGTGGCGCAGATGGTTGCGAAATCCACTCTGACGATGGCGTCAAAAAGATTCCAAGTGTCAGGCTGGAGGACCACGGCTACTCTGTAGTCAACACGACGGGCTGCGGAGACGCGTTTCTGGGGGCTCTCGGCGCGGCTCTGAGCCTAGGCTTGAGTGACGGACAGTCGCTTGAAATCGCAAACATCGCAGGAGCATTCAAGGCCACAAAATCTGAAACCAGGGGTTCTGGAACGGCGCGAGAACTGTCCGGCTTCTCGAAAACAGTAGGTCTTGAGTTTCCGCTTGAAGAAGTTTAGCGCATCCATCTATATGTTAGTGTCCGCATGCGGTCGGTCTCTTGTTTGCGGGCGATGCAAAGAGTAACGAAAACCACATGTTAGCTCCGGAAAACTCCAAATTTTTGGGGGTTTTCGTAGTGTAAACGCCACGTACAGAAGGCTGCAAACATGGTTGCGGTGCTTCAGTAGAAGCCTGTTTCAGCAAGCTCTTCTTCTTGGTCTCCGTTTATCAGTGAATACAGTCGCCCCGGGGTAAGCGGCAAAGCGTTCACCTTTTTGCCGATGGCTTCGGTTACAGCGTTAAGCACTGCCGCTGCCACCCCAATTATAGGCGGCTCCCCTATGCCTTTGGCGCCTATGGTGTTTGCGCGAGAATCGTCTGGCTCGACGAACTCCACAATCAGTTGAGACACGTCCGATGAGCGGGGAACAATATAGTCTGCGAGGTTGGGGTTGAGAACCACTCCGCTCTTCTTATTCATGATCCTGCCCTCGGAAAGAGCGTATCCAAGGCCTTGAACTATGCCTCCCTGAACCTGACTTGAAGTAAGCTTTGGGTTGATTATTTTGCCGCTGTCATGCACCGAAACAAACTTTGTTATCTCCACTTCGCCGGACTCGAGGTCAACCTCTACCTCGGCGAATTGAGCCGCGAAAGTGTTGACCAGATAGGAGTCATCGTTGGGTCCCCTTGAACCCTTGCCCATAACCGAAAAGTCGCCCAGTTTCTGGAGAAGTTCTGCCACACCTATTTGCACACCGTTGTCTACGCCTCTTATGACGCCGTCAGAAAGGCTGAGCTTCTCCTTAGCCACGTCAAGCATCTGTGAAGCCAGTTCAATCAACTGCTGTTTGGCGTCGTGGGCAGCTCCTCTTACAGCGGGGCCGACCGAAGCCAACGTGCCGCTTCCCCCGCTTCCAGGAGAATAAAGCTCCGTTGACGTGTCCCCTAGGGTCACGCTTACAGACGACACGTCCATACCCAATTCTTCTGCAGCAATCTGGGCCAGCGCCGTTCTTGTCCCGGTGCCTATGTCCTGCGTGCCTGTAACCACTAGGACACTTCCATCGGGATTCACTTTCACCTGAGCGTACGCGGGAGGACCTCCGCCACCCCACCATATCACGCTTGCCATCCCCTTCCCAACCGCCTTGGAGCCTTTTCTGTAGGAGCGGGGGCCTTTACGCCACCCCACTAGTTCAGCTCCTTTTTCATATGCTTCTCTGAGAGCTTTGGAGCTGTAGGGTAAGCCCATCGACTGATCTTTTTCCGCATAATTCCTAATTCTAAGTTCAAGCGGGTCCATGTTCAGCTTCCGGGCAAGTTCATCCATGGCTCTTTCAAGGCTGAAGTGACCCTCCACGTATCCTGGAGCCCTGAAGGCTGTGCACGAGACGCTGTTGGTTCTGACCCCGTAAACCTCTGTGCGCACGTTGGCGCAGTTGTAAAGCATCTTGTATGGACCGCCCGGATCAGCTGCCCAGCCGTTTACACCAACGTTCACGGTTGCCTTAAGATAGATCGCGGTCAGTGTTCCGTCTCGTTTTGCACCGATCTTGACGTGTTGAACCGTCTGGCTTCTGTTACCTGTGGCCAAGTTTTCCTCTGTTCTGTCCAGTACGATTTTCACCGGTCTGTTTAACGTCTTGGCCGCGGCGGCTGCAAACACAGTGTATTTGCCGGGTCCAAACTTGCTTCCGAAGCCTCCGCCCATGTATGGTCCGATAACCCTTATGTTTCTTTCAGGTACGCCAAGAGTCTTTGAAAGGGATTCTCTGACTCCGAACAGAGATTGAGTGGATGTATAAACAGTCAGGTTTTCTCCTTCCCACACGGCCACGCTTCCGTGTGTTTCCATACAGTTGTGCAACGCCGCCTGGGTTCTGAACTCTTCTTCTATAACAATGTCTGCTTGCTTGAAGCCGTCTTCCACACTCCCTCGCTCATATATCTTCGGAGCGCCACCTGCCAGGTTCCCTTCCGGGAAAAGCTTGCGCTCAGAAGATAGAGAGTCCTTTGGGTCGACCACCGGTTCCAGCTCATCGTATTCTACTTCCACCAGTTCCAAGGCGTCTTCCGCGGTTTGCTCGTCCGAAGCGATAACGAGAAGCACTTCGTCACCGTTGTACATCAGTTCATCTTTCAGCAGCTTTTTGACGCCATCAAAGGGAAGTTCCGATAGGTTCTGATGTGAGTAGATTGCGACAACACCTGGAAGAGAACGTGCTTTAGAATCATCTATTCGTTTGACCTTTGCATGCCCGTACGGGCAGCGCAGGAATTTCCCGTAAAGCATTCCGGGAAGCTGTACATCGTGCGTGTATCTGGCTGAACCAGAGACTTTGGCTTCCGCATCCACTCTTGACACACCAGTCCCAATAGTCCTGTTCTTATCAGAGGAAACCCAAGGTTGTAGTTGCTCTCCTTCGACTACAACATACTCGTCTCTGAACCTGCCTTCAAATTCCACTCTAGTCTTTACGACTTTGACCACGAAGTTCACCTGCTCCTTGAAGCCTCAAGTACCGCCTTAACAATGTTGGAGTACGCGCCGCACCTGCAAATATTTCCAGCCATATACTGCTTTACCGTTTCTTCTGACGGGCTGGGGTGTTCGGAGATTAACGACTTCGCGAGCATAAGCTGGCCGGGTGTGCAAAAACCACACTGAAGCGCGTCGTTCCTTATGAAGGATTCCTGAAGCGGATCAAGCTTCCCGGAAGACGCGAGCCCTTCCACAGTGAGAACATCCATTCCGTCTACAGAAACCGCAAGAGTGAGACATGAAAGCCTTGCTTTACCGTTAACAATAACCGTGCACGCACCACAGTTCCCCATGTCGCATCCTTTTTTCGCTCCTGTTAAGCCGAGCCCTAGACGGAGGGCGTCGAGTAGAGTGGTACGAGGCTCAACTGACAAACCATATCTGGAGCCATTCACCGTGAGTTCTATCTTTTCCAGCGGAATCCTGTTTCGCGCTATGTTAGTCTCGGCGTCGGACATGGTTTCAGCCAATCATAAGAGTATCTATAAGTCTTGATACAGTTAGCCCCACAGGGCTCAGTCACGATTCTGGCGATTAGGACTCCTTATATCTTGTCCCGACATGCTTGGAAAGTGCCTCCGACATAAAGGTTATCGGGGACAGATTTTGGTGTGAATGACTTGAAGTTTCGGGGAGACATATCTGCCTTCGGCTGGCCTGGAATAGACCCAACATGGAGCCGGGGAGACAAGGATGGCGTTGGATCAGCGTACTCGGCGTCCAGCAAGGTATGGTTCACGATCTGGAGGGGGCTTGTGACCGAGGTGTACTATCCAACGATAGATCTGCCTCAGACGAGAGACTTCCAGTTCCTGCTAACAGACGGTCGTACTTTCTTTCACGATGAAAAGAGGGGTCCGCCAGCCAAGGTTAGAAGGCTTAGCCACCATTCAACCGGATATTCCATGGAGACTGCTGATGCAGGCGGAAGGTACCGTTTAAAGAAGGAGGTCATAGCGGACCCCCATCTGCCGGTAGTCTTAGTGAACGTCGAGTTCGAGCAGCTGACCGAAGGCTCTCCCATACGCCTTTATGCGCTTTGTGCGCCCCACATGTGCGGCGCAGGAAGACATAACAACGGATATGTCGTGGAGGCAGCAGGAAGAGAAATTCTCATAGCCGAAAGAAACGGCTTCTGGATGGCCATGGGAGCCACCGTGCCTTTCTCCGCGCTGTCATGCGGCTACGTCGGTTCGAGCGACGGATGGACCGACCTTGCGTCCAACATGCAGATGGATTGGAAGTTCGACAAGGCTTTGGACGGAAACATAGCACTGACCGGAGAACTTCCAGAAGGAGCATCACACTCGTTTACGCTTGGGTTGGCCTTCGGCAGAAGCCTCCACAGCGCCACCACGTCGTTGTTCCAGTCTCTTTCCTTCCCCTTCCAAGAGTCGAAGCAGAGGTTTCTGGAGCAGTGGGAGAGACCCTACGATAAGCTACTCGCCCTTGAGAATGACTCCTATGACGGTGGGAACCTGTACCATAGTAGTTACAGTCTGCTCAGAACTCACGAGGACAAGTCCTATCCAGGCGCATTCATAGCTTCCCTGTCTGTGCCTTGGGGCGAGTCAGCTGGCGACGACGACATAGGAGGCTACCATCTGGTGTGGACCAGAGACATGGTGCATTCCGTAACCGCGTTGATGGCGGCCGGGGATACCGAGACGCCTTTACGCGCCTTAATATATCTTGCAAACGTACAAAATCAGGACGGCGGCTTTTCACAGAACTTCTGGATCGACGGAGAGCACTACTGGAGCGGAATACAATTGGACGAGGTGTCCTTTCCCATCATGCTGGCGTGGAGACTCTGGAAGCTGGGAGCCCTAAAGGGCTTCGACCCTTATCCAATGGTCCTCGCCGCCGCAGCCTACATTGTAAAGCAGGGACCGGTGACCGAACAGGAACGATGGGAAGAAGTAAGCGGCTACTCTCCTTCAACATTAGCCGCAAACATAACCGCTCTGGTATGCGCATCCGAGTTCGCCAAAGACAGAGGCGACCATGCTTCGGCCCAGTATCTCCTAGACTATGCGGACTTCCTCGAATCGCATATCGAGTCGTGGACCGTAACACAGTGTGGCACGCTTGTTCCAGATATCAGGAAACACTACATCAGAATACTTCCTGTAAAAATAGGTGACGACCAGCCACAAGAAGACCCGGACAGCGCAGTACTGGAACTGGCTAACGTCGCTCCGAACGAACCCAGATTCGTTCCTGCGAGGACAGTTGTCGACGCTGGCTTTCTCGAGTTGGTGCGATATGGTGTTCGCGACCCAACGGATCCCCTGATCGTTGACTCGCTCAAAGTGGTGGACTCTGTTCTTAAGGTTGAGACTCCGCAGGGTCCGTGCTGGCGCAGATACAACGGCGATGGTTACGGCCAAAGAGAAGACGGATCGCCTTACGCCGGATGGGGGAAGGGCAGGGCCTGGCCTCTTCTCACAGGAGAGCGGGGCCACTATGAGATAGCCGCGGGAAGAAGCGCTGAAAAATTCTTGAAGTCGCTTGAAGCCTTTTCGAGCTCGACTGGTCTTTTGCCCGAGCAGATCTGGGATTCGGATGATATTCCTGCCAAACATCTTTATCTTGGTAAACCGACCGGCTCGGCTATGCCTTTGATGTGGGCTCATTCAGAGTACATCAAACTGTTGAGGTCTTCACATGATATGAGAGTGTTCGACAAGTTTGATTCTGTTTACTTGCGATACGTTGAATCGAAAACCAGCATTAAAAGATTTGAAGTCTGGAGTTTTAACAGGAAGACAACAAGTGTTAAAAAAGGCTACATACTGAGGGTTCAGGCGCTCTCGGCTTTCAGACTGCACTGGTCTTCGGATAACTGGACCCACACTAAGGATACTGATTCTTCTACTAACACGCTGAGCGTCTACCATGTTGACATTGATACAGCGTCCTTAGATTGCAACCGGATAGTATTCACCTTTTACTGGGTTAAGGCGAAAAAATGGGAGGGAAAGGACTTCTCGGTCACGGTTATTTCACCTTGAAGCCACAAATTTTTCCATGAAGGGTTTCTTGACTGCCGTACCACAGAATTTGGCGTGTATGGTGAATTTCTATGTGTTCGGAGTTTGACACCGGTAACAACTGCCGCGTTCCACGTGCAAGCGCGTGCTTCTACTGAAAATCAGGAATCGTCGCATAGCAACAATTGGTTCGCTGGCGGTCTTTCCCCCGCTAAGCGTATAAACGGGTTGCGCGACTCCTTACCAATCACGTGAAGGCCACTCGAACTGCATTTACTCAGAAACTTTTTCCTCCTGTTTTAGTCGTGGGACTGGGCTTTGGATTCTACTGGTTCGCCTACTTTCAGTTAGAAGCGGGTCAGCCAGCTAACGGCTTTCTCGCTGCATATTCGACTCTGGTATTCTGGGTCGGCGTGATGTCTGTCCTAGCCTGGACGTGGTTGCGAGAGCCGATCGCCACGTTCATTCGACCGAAAACTCGGCGTAGAGCGATAGCAGCTTTTTCCTCGTATCTTCCAGTTCACTTGGTTGTCTACGGCCTGCTGTTGGAAAGAGTCTTAGCGGGTCTCTTTGGGTACCCGGGCGGTATACACTCTTACGAGTTGTACGTAACTTATTCGCCCGTTTATCCTGTGAACGTTCTGAACGCTTTTCTCGGGTTGGTCGTCACACCGAGTGTCTCGCTTGTTCTGCCTCCAACATACGGGCTGGACCTTGCCGCATACTCGTTTGCCATGGCGTTGATCATAGCGGTTCTTGTCGCCGGAAACGTAGCAGCCCTTAAGACGGTTGGCTCCTCTTGTTCGACGAAGCGAAGCAGTCTGACTTACCTGGGTCTTCCAGTTTTAGGGGTAGTGACCGGGGCGTCTTGCTGTCTTTCGGTTCCAATCTTACTGGACATCGCCGTGCCGGCGGCCGGTTCGCTGCTGCTCACCACTCCAGTCGCATATCTGGCATACTTGGTCTTTCCGTCGGCAACAGCACTTGCTCTTAAACAGAACTTCAATTTACTTACAAGGATATCTACCCGGATGAACGGGTCACTTGCAGCAATTGGGGGTAAGATTCCCTTTGCGCAGGGGAAAACCGCTGAATCCACTTCCAGGCTTGAACGTTTAAAAGATCCCGAACACGCCGAAGAATTCGGGCGACAGTAGTTGTCCTACTGGAGGAATATCGCACTGATCATAGTCTTGGCTCTTGTTCTGGCTGGATTCTGGTTTGTCGAAGACAAGCTGAACCCGACGTCAAACTCCCAAAATGGCTGCTCGCTTGGATCACTCGCGTTGCCGGATGTCACAGTTGAAACAAGCGTTCAGCCGGACGCTTCCAAGCTCGGACAATCCTCGGGCCCGTCGCTGCAACTTGTTGTTTCAGGCTACTACTCCAATTACACATCCGTCGAAGCCAACATAGCCGGCTCCATCAAACGTTCTTCGGAGGTCTACTCGCAGGCTCTCAGAATCAACATCACAGGGCCAGCGAACCAATCGGTCAACCTAAGCCTCAAGGGTGAGCCTGCAGGCTCCTACGCAACATTTTCCCCTAACCCGGTTAAGACAGACAGCTCAGGGCATGCGACAGCGACGCTGTTCCTATACGGCATCGCCACGTCGACTACTGGCTCTCAAAAGAAGAGCCTGACTGTTGTGGCGTCGGAGCCAAATGGGTCTGCGTCCATAACACTGCAAGCTTCTGTAACTGAGCCATACGTATACGGTGTCTCGCATCCAGGTGCATTGCGCTTGGGGACAGCTGTGGAATCCGAGTGTTCGGGCGGGTTTCTGCTATATGGACTGGTGTTTATACCCCCTGATAGTGTTGGTTCCTCGTCATCATTCATCCCGATGAGCCTGAAAGTAGTTGGCGTATACGACGGAACCAAAGTCGCCCCGCTTCCTTCCTGGCTAAACGTCTCCTTCCAGCCTAACGAAACCATTCTGAGGGCTTACACATTGAGCTTCATTACACTGCTGGAATCGAACAGGTTTCAGGCACCTAGCGGGTCAGCGAGCTACATTTCCACAGTCACGCTGGCAATAAACGAATCAATAGCTGGACATTCGTACATTGTGCCCGTAAACCTTTCACTTGTACCAGCCTTCGACTAGATGCAAGCTGCAGGTTACCGCAATCCACTGAACCTACACCTCCTCCGCGTGTCACGGTTTCAAGTGCACGAGAATGATAGAACCGCCACCGAAGTTCAGATCCTTTTTGAGGAAAGAAGAGCCGCGCGAAAACTGCTGAACGCCGCCGCTGAGACCGCTTCTATTTCGAACTAAGTCTTGTCCGGCACTCGGCTCATGCCTAAGCGTACTCAGCCGGCAACTTTGCCACCCTCAGAAGTTTCTGGTTTAACTCTGACGTAGACACCGTCCCTTCCTGTCACAGTTACGGTTTCACCTTCTTTCAACTCCACTTCGCTGTACGCCGACCAAGTCTGGTACCCGATTTTTACGATTCCAGGTGAACCGGGCTTGATGAGTTTGACAACGACAGCTGTCTTACCCACCAGCTGGTCGTCCATATACCTCATAGGCTGAATCTCTTCGGTAAGCTTTACAAACGCTATTGCACCAGCCGAAATAAAGAGAAGGAAGGCCAGAGCCGCCGCTTCTACTATATGATACCTTGACCACTCATACGCCGAAACCACGCCAGCCACGACCAAGATGCCTTCTAGCAGCGAGCCGCCCACCCCCCATCTGGCGAGCGATAAGAGTCCGACGCTATTGCTGCGGCTCATTCGACTCCTGCGCAGGTAAGGTTGATATCGCTTATAAGCGCCGCTGAAAACCTTGAACCGCCGCCGCAGCCAGCAAAATGAGGTGGAGGCTTTCAATCTTGTTTAAAACGCTTAAAAGGTAATAGAGTTTTGTCCATCTTTCCGGTATTAGGTTGGCGAAAACCAAATGGTGTCACTAGCGGCTATTGCGGCCTTAGGTGCATCTATAGGTGTAGGAGCAGTTTCGGCGGTGCACGGGAACCCGGTTCTGGCCTCACATGCGGCGCCACCGGGACTTTCTGTTGCACTGTCAAGGGTACCTACATGGACTCACGCCCACGAGGTCCTGGCTCAGAACCTTTCGAAGTACGCGGCCGGAGCAACCGGAGGCGGAGGGGTCGCGAGCGGGCTCGGAGTTGGCCTAAAGAAGGCTGGGGCCAAAGCAGCAGCCTCTCATGCAAGGGCAGTAAAGGCTAGGTAAACCCACTGCGCCTAACCTCCCCTTCACTTTTTTACAAACAAAAACAAGACCGCCCGACTCTCCTTCTTCTGGTTCAACTCTTTTATTTTACTCATGCAAACCTCAACCCACCGAACGGGGACTTGACGCCGAGATGGAGATGTATCGCAGCGATTCGTCGAACAGTTTGATAACTACACTGTTCGTCATGCGTACCATAAACTCGCTGGGATGGTCTTCAACAATGCCTTTCTTCGCGGTGTACTTGGAGAACTCAAGGCACACTCCGCTTTCACTGATCGGAGTATCCTACCTTCTCTCGGGGGCTCTGACACTGGTCAGTCAGCTCGCTGGTGGAAGACTTACCGACTTGTATGGGTCCAAGCCGATAATGCTCTTCGGCTACGTCTCCTCGATCGTTTCTTCCGCGTTTACAGGGTACCTCATATATGAGAACTCGAACGTGCTGCTCCTGCTCACCCTCTATCCGTTGTTTTCTCTTCTACGGGGAGTATCTAACCCTGCTACCTCCGCGCTCCTCGCAGCCCAACCACGCAAATCTATGGTGCAGACAGGGTTCTCGCTCCAAACGATGGGTGGAAACCTAGGCTTCGGGTTTGGGCCTGCGCTCGGAGGGTTTCTCGCAGACAGGTTGGGCTACGCGGCCGTGTTCGCTCTAAGTGCGTCAACAGCAGCGACGGCTACGATTATAACACTGGTCAAAGTTCACGCTTCCTCAACGCCGGAACTTTCATCCGGCAGCCATGTTCCAAGAGCCCTTCCGGATAAGTGGACGGCGGTGCTATTGCTCGAGGTTTTCGGATGCTATCTGGTCAACGGGTTCACGTATACTACACTTTCCCTTTTCGCTGCAGGATTCAGGCATACAAGCAACCAGGAACTTGGATACCTGTTTGCCACCAATGGTTTCACCATAGTTGCTCTGCAGCTGCCTCTTATGAGGCTGATAGATAGAGCGAACCTGACCAAGGTTTCCCCGGGGATAGGTGTGGCACTAACGGGTCTAGCATATCTGCTGGTTGCTGGCGCTAAAGGGTTCTTCGGCCTCGAATACGCGATGCTTGTGTCAACGCTAGGCGAGATCTTGATTTCTGTACCTTCGCAACTCCTCGTCACAGCCAAGTCTCAGGCAGGTAACAGAGGAGTATACCAGGGGTATTATGCGGCTTCCTCGACGTTGGGCAGATCGCTTTCCAACTTTATCGGGCCGTCCGTATTGGGAATCTACGAATCGCAGCCAGGACTGGCGTGGTACGCGGCCTTTGGAGCAGGTCTGTTCGTTGCGGCCTCTTATTTCGCATCCTATCGCCAAGTTGTCTCACAGTCCGCTCCGGCCACTTCCCTGTGAGGTTGATTGAAGCGGCCGCTACGAACCGTTGCAGATGCAGTTGTTTTGAACCTGATATCTAAAGCGACAGCCCCAGCCTCAGAGTACAGGCAGGAATCTTGGTTCCGTGTTGCCTGGCTGCAAAGAGCCCTCAATAGGTATCTGCGTAGAGCAGACCTGGCAGCGGTTATGGTTGTCTAGGTTCCAGGCGGTTATCGCATACCCGTGTCTTCCCACAACTAGGGCGCCGCATCCGTGGCAGTAAGTGTTTTCGTACCTGTGACCTGGAACGTTTCCGATGTAGACGTATTTCAGCCCAATCTTCTTCGCAACTGAGTAATGTTTTTCGAGGGTTTCTACTGGTGTTAAGGGGAAATCCATCATTTTGTAATCTGGGTGAAACCTGAGGAAGTGGACGGGAACAAATTCGCCCAAGTTGTCGTACACCCATCTGCACAGTTTTTCACAGGCTTCAAGGCTGTCGCCCACCTGTGGCACAATCAGGTCAGTTACCTCAAGGTGAATGTTACTTTGTCTCTTACATTCGAGAAGTGTGCTGAAAACAGGCTCAGCGTCTGGGATACCTATGTATCTCTGAACAAACTTCTTTTCGCCGCTACCCTTGAAATCTACCGTCAGGCAGTCCAGGAATCTACGCATCTCTCCCACTCCTTCGGGTGTGTCGTATCCGTTTGAAACAAATATGTTGAACAGGCCACGTTTCCTTGCCTCTAAGCCTATGTCGCGCGCGAACTCCATAAAAATGGATGGTTCGTTGTAAGTGTAGGCTATTCCCTGGCATCCCAGCTCAAACGCGTAAGAAGCGATACGGAGAGGAGTTGCCTCTGCGCCTTCGACCTTACGCCACTGGCTGATGTCGCTGTTTTGGCAGTACCTGCAGTTATGCACGAGCAGGCCGTCGGCCACAAAATTGTGGTGCGGCGTGCATTCAATCGAGTAAACTGTAGTCACTTCGCCGGTCCTTTCAACGGCGCTCACCCGCTTCCACGTCAGCGGTGGGGAAACGATTTCAGCTTTCACGGATTCGTGCCGGCTCAAACGTTTTTCGGCACGCACTGTTATAGTGGCTGTGCGCAGCTTCTGCGTCTGGGTCTGTGATCCCGCGCTAGGTAATCTCTGCCGACCGGAAGCCTGCGGTGGTCTGCTTTCGATCTCCCACTGCTCTGAGCTCGACGCAGTTGAGGCTTCAGCGTGTCCGCTAACCCCTGAAAACCAAGAGACTGTCTCCTTTGGTCCACCAGTTTTGCCGACGCCTCCATACAGGTTGCCAGCAGAAGTCGAAAGAACATGCATGTTTGAAGTCAGCTTCGAAGCTTCAACCCATCCGTGCTCGGTGTACACAGGGTGGTCGCCTGTGAGAAACGCCGATTCGCAGCCATCCTCGCCGTACCTGAGTTCCCATAGTTCCGCGATCCTTTTTCCCAAGCCTGTTACCACGCTAGCGCAAGGCTGGCCGGAACGGAGGTCAACTGACACCACAGAGTTCCCTGTGCTTATGTGGTCTATGCGCCTGAATGAGCCGGTTGAGAGAAGTACCTTTGACCACGCTGGGTGGCAAAGCCAGTTGCATCCCGTTGTAGACAGAGAAAAAATCTTTGATCCAGGTTTGTAATGTAGTACGGGCTTCTTTTCAATTGGGTCAACGTGTGCCGCCGAAACCCTTCCATATGCCAGCAGATACAGCCTGCCGTCCATGTTTTGGCGGATGCCGCACAAGCCTGTTTGCCCGTTGTCTAGGCGGCAAAGCCTGGCACAGGCCAAGCAGGTTACTTTGCCGTCAGATTGAACTCTGTACAGTTGGGCCTCTTGCATCCACAGTCATATTGTATTAAGCCAGATTTATGGTTTCGGAGCATCGTCGAAAGCAGCGATTACCTACAAGCGCTCAAGACAGGAAAATCATTTTTTGCAAGTGTTTACTCAATTATAGTAGCTGTGAACCTGTAGACCTGAATGGGTTCACGCCGCCAGGCGCCGGGGCTAAGCCCCGCCTTGACGCACACGGCGTCCAAAAGTTCAGTTGCCCCCCACCCCATTTCCGTAGCCACCTGCGGTAAAAGTATGGCGCTTCTACTTCCGCTCTTGACCTGAACACCGTGGACTCCTGGAACTATTACACGGTCTATGTTTTCTTTATCTTCGAGACGCAGCGCTTCCATTCTGTCAAGCACTGTGACCTCGAATTCACATCTATCGACTTCTTGCGGTGAAAGAGGCGGAAACCTGGGGTCGAAGAAAGCGGCCTGTCTTGCGGCTTCCCAGACTGCTTGAAGTAGGGGAAGCTTACCGTTAAGAACACCCATGCACCCGCGAAGCTTCCCAGATTCCTTAATGGTGACGAACACTCCGGTCGGCACAACTGTACCGGCCGAACTCAGCTTGCTGCCGCCTAAGCCAAGATAACATAATACAGCGTTCCTCGCTGTCTCAAGAATAAGTCGCCGTTCAAAGGAAGGCTTGGAGATTTCCGCGACCATATCTTACAGGACACCAATAACGCGGAGGCAGACTTAAACCTTAGACACCCTCAATCTAAGCCGATTAAGCAAGAATCGTGAACTGTCCACCCCATTATATTTTTCTACGCACTCCGGGCTTAATGGCATACGCCGTGTAGTCCACTAACCGTATGTCGAATCCCAGGCCTCGAAGCTCATTCACCCTTTCAGTCCAGTGTGTTTTGTCGTCGAACTCCTCGATGAGTTCCGTTACAGGGCCCTCGACGGCTACGCCCAGCTCAAGCGTCTGAACTTCTCTTCGAACGTGAACGATTCTGTAACTCTTATCCGGCATCAGAGGAGTTTACCTCAACAGTATACTAAGTTTTTTCGTCCAATGGGATACGCCGTCATAGTTTAACTAGGCGCCGCACATAACGCGTCTGAGTGACAAGGTTTGAATGGTCGTCGTGCCCGTGAACTGGGTGTGCCGTTTCATGGCGATACTGGCCCAAAGAATGGATTAACCGACGTTCCCGGGGTTGAGGTTGGGCAAACTACGCTTTGGTTCGACACGGAACGCGACGGAAAACCGGTTTCCGTGAGAACAGGGGTGACTGCTGTGCTTCCGAAAGGTAAACGAAGCAGGGGCTCAGGAGTGTTCGCAGGATGTTCTGTGCTTAACGGGTGCGGGGAGATGACTGGAACCCATTGGCTGGAAGAGTCTGGCTTTCTCTATGGTCCGGTTGTAACGACCAACACATATAGCGTTGGCACTGCGAGGGACGCGGTGGTACGCTGGGCTTCTACGCTTGATTTTGAAACAGGAGGGCTGCCCGTGGTCGCCGAAACATGGGATGGCTATCTTAACGACATCGAAGGCTTCCACGTTAAACAGGAACACATCTTTCATGCGCTTGACTCCGCTCATGGGGGCTTGGTCGAAGAGGGCTGCGTGGGTGGGGGGACAGGAATGATATGTTACGGGTTCAAAGCAGGAATAGGTACAAGCAGCAGGGTCGTAAAGGTCGAAGAAACGGACGTGAAAGAGTACACTGTGGGGGTGCTCGTACAGGCGAACCAGGGGCGAAGAGAGCAGCTTACTGTCGCCGGAGTCCCTGTAGGCAGGGAACTTTCGAGCGGATTGGTCCATTCAGATTCTGGTTCGATAATTGTCGTAGTGGCCACTGATGCGCCTCTGCTTCCGCATCAGCTGAAGCGGCTATCAAGAAGGGTGTCTCTGGGTCTGGCAAGGACCGGAAGCATTTCTGCCAATTCCTCAGGTGATATTTTCATCGCTTTTTCCACGGCCTTCGAGGAACCGGCGGCAAAAGGTCTGTACAGTAATGTTTCCTTCATTTCGAATTCTTCGATAAATCCTCTGTTTGAAGCTGTTGTGGACGCTACTGAAGAGGCAATCGTCAACTCACTTGTGGCTGCGAAGACAACTTCAGGAAACAAGGGCAGAACAGTTGAAGAGCTGCCGAAGGCCACGCTTGTCGAACTACTTAGGAAACACGGACGGCTGAACTCCTAGCTTCTGCACAACAATGACCATCCTTGAACTGGCGCCGAAACGCGGTGAACCAGTTTACATCTGTGCTAATCTTATACGTGGCACCGAGACGTTCGATGGAAGGGTTGTTGTAGCTGTATGCTTCAGATGCAGCTTGTAGATGCAACTCGCCTTGCGATCTCAGGTCCAGACACGAATGGCACAGTGCTTGCTAGTCAAGTTTTTAAAGGCCAGAGACGAAAACGAACCAATGCATAGAGCGCAGAGAATGCTGCTTCTGAAAGGTGTTTCAGAAGTCTTTCTATCGATCATCCTTATCTCCGGATGTTTTGTCGTGTTGGCCGCGCAGGCCAGCACGCATAGCGGAGGAGTACTCGAAGTAGAATTCGACGTGCCCGTGGACGCGGGATCCTCCTCGATGATGACCAGAGCAGTAAGCATCGCGGTGTCAGGAGGGTACAAGGCCATCATAATAGTCATGAACACTCCTGGCGGCCTGTTGAGCGACATGCTTACGATAGTGCACGATATTGGAAACGCCAACGAGTCTGGCATACCCACGTACACGTATGTTGTTCCAGACGGACTGGGCGCCTCCGCAGGAAGCTACATAGCTATGGCTACGAACAAAATCTTCATGGGCCCGGGTTCGGAACTTGGGCCTTCAACGCCGATTGTAGAGGGGGCTTCTAACACCTCACTGCAACAGAACCATACAGAAGACGCAATGATCAAGCTCATGGTAAGCCTGGCCCAACAGTGGGGCAGAAACTCCACAGCAGCCTACTCCATGGTTTACGGTGACAAAGCGTTTTCCGCAACCCAAGCGTACAGGGTCCATCTGATAACCGGGGTTGCGGACACCCTCAGCGAGGCTGTGTCGCAGCTCGGATTGGCCAACGAGCCGGTCACCACTGTTTCCGAAAACCCATACGAACAGTTTCTGAGCGCGCTAAGCAACTCTGTAGTCGACGGGCTACTGATCCTGATAGGTGAGCTGGCAATCGTTATCGACCTATACCATCCCACAATACTTCTGTCGGTTCTAGGAGCGTTCGCCATAATAGCCGGCCTTGTTGGCGCGGAAGTGATAGGGGCATCCATCCTCGGCTTCTTTGTTTTGGCCGTGGCCGCCGCGATAATTCTTCTGGAACTCAAAATGGGACACGGGTTGGCGATGATTGGCGGCGGCTTGGTGGGGGTGGCCGGCATAGCCCTATTAGGCGAAGGACTGCAGTACTCTTCTAATGGATCCCAGATTTTGAGCCAGATCGAACTGGTTGGTGTTGCTGTCGTTGTAGTTGTGCTGGGACTTTACGTGAGATGGGTTGCAGGTCCCATAAGATCTCGCAAGCACGTAACTGGACCTGAATCGTATATTGGGGCTGAAGGAATCGTCCTCAAGGACCTTTCTCCGGAAGGGGAGGTCAGGGTTGGGGGAATAGTGTGGCATGCCAGAGCCGTCTCTGGAACCATATCCAGCGGTAGCCGCGTCAAAGTGGTTAAGGTTGAGGGACTAACGTTCTACGTAGAGCGAGCGGAGTGATGGTAGTGTTGGTGGTGATGGCGGTGATGTTAGTCTGTTCTTTGGCTCAATGTACGCTGCGTTAGCCTGTCTACATTGTTGCACACAGCTGACTTCCTTTCGTGTAAGCCTCGTCGGGAAAACGCTCAGCGTGGGTATCAAAAGTCACTTGGCGTGTCACCCTGTGGATGAGTATACGCTGAACCGAGCGCAACTGGTGGCGCAGTATACGTGCAGCTACTAGTACCAGGTCAACCGATGTTCTTTGACCTACGCGAAGTCTCTTGGGAATTGCGTTGCAAGTTCGCTTCGCAATCAGGATTTGGGCTCAGCATAGATTATGTTGCCTAGTCCAAGTGCTCTCGCGACGTAGACAGCCTTATCTCCTAGAATTTTGAGCCTTTCTCTTATTTGGTCTGGGCCCAGGTTGTTTGAAAGGAGCCAACTTTCCAAGTCAGTGCTCATAGCGTCGCGGGAGTCCAGTGATTCCCTTATCAGTTGTGAAACAGAGTTGGAAGCTGTTATCAGTAGTTCGTAGCAGTTAAGCTTTGAAAGCACGTCTGTGCCTTCGAGCTTAAGCTTCGAAAGTCTTACTCTTGCACCTTCAAGTGAAACTATTTCATTTGCTAGAGGCTCCAAGGCGGCTATAAGCGGGGCCTCTTCAAGCCTGTTGGATAGAGCTGGGTCGGAGGTTACTTCTACTTCTCCGAGCTCGTCCTTGTAAATCACAGTGATCGAGGAATGGTCTTCGCTTTTCGAATAAACAAACCTGACAGAGTATCCATCTTCGCGTTCGAAGCGAGCGATCAAATGACCCTGAGAAAGCTCGGCTTGTACGAGGACGTACTGGTCTAATTTTTCGTAGTCAGGAACGGCTTCCTTCTTCAGCCAGTTTTTACCCAAGCGAACAGGAATACGCGCGCCCTTGACGAGTCTCGAAAAAGGCATATGGCCTCTGAACATCTCGGATTCCCTAGAGTCCAAGGTGAACTCGTATTCAATTGAGGGGTCGCAACGGTAGCTTGCTGAAGCCGCGTATCCGTTTTCTATTTTATCCAGTGTCAGAAGCCTATCCAGCAACGGTAGAGGATCGCCTATGAAGAAAGCCTCCAAGCTCTTCAACGCTTTGCTCTTCTCTGCTTCCAACGTCGCCATGTGCTGACGCAGCGTGTCTTGCAATTCCGTCTGGATTCTCTCCTTCATTTGAGAGAATACCGCTTCGGAAAATTCCACTATCTTGGAACCTGCCTCGGAAAACACGTCATCCTCGGAGTAACGCTGAGCTACGCTTTGTATCTCATTCTTCATTTCTTCAATTTTTTCAATTCTTTCCTCTGACTCTTTTCTAGCTGCTTCGATGCTTTGCTTCTCCTCAGCGAAGAGTGTGGAGTGCTGCGTCGCCTCAACCAGGTTCGTAAGCAACTTTCGCAGAGACCGCGCCGGGTCGGCTGGCGGTACAGGATCTATCCAGCGCATCGTACCCGCATAGCTGCACAAACTAATAAGGCTCACACGGCTGATTTTGATGAGTATCTATGAATACGTAGGGATAGCTTTGGAGCCCGGTAACATGAGCCACAGCTGTGAAAGCAGTAACGGCTCGAGATTCGCGTCGTGTGAATAAACCCACATGAAGCCAGTTGCAGGCGTAGACTGAGGTCCCCAGCATACGTAGGCGATAACCTCAGTATTTTAAACCCTATACTCCTTTATGGTACAAATCCCTATGTTTCTACAGGCTTCCTCAGGGGTGCGCTTCTGGTTCTGAAGTGTTCTTGAGACCTCGGCTTAAACGCAAAATCTATTCCCACGCTGAGAAGGAGTACAAAGACGCTGAGGGCCAAAATAGCCTCGACGGCGGATGAATTCATCGAAAAGGTAAAGAACGTGAAGTTTAGCAGTTCCGCGTTAAACGCAGGAAACCCTATGCTAGGAACCGAAAGATACAGCAGCGTAAAGCAGGCGTCAAGTATCATGAGGAAAATTGTTGACCCGGTTGAGCCAAGCAAAAGAACATCGTATACCAGATACATGAGCAAAAGGGTGAGTGCTGCGAACAGAGTCACTCTGGGATCTATGAAGTAGATTGCTCCCCCAGCCACAAAGCAGCTCAGTCCCACGCCCAGTGGAAGCGCTTTAGAGCCGCGTTCGGACACCTTCCGTTTGAGCCAGATTGCTGAAAGAGAAATTATGCCTAGGCTCAACAGAACCATGACATTTGTTATGTTTACAAGGAAGTCTTCACCCCCCAACGCAAGAAACAGTATTGACCCGTATGTGAACACCCATGAGTAAGGCGCTAGGGACCTAGGCATGTACCCGTCTTCGCAGAGAGAAGACATGTGTCTGGACGCTGCGAGGAAAGCGGGGACGAAGGTTGTGAGCGTGGCCACCAGGAATACGACGGCCATGAGAAGTTCCTGATATGCCCCGAGGTAGGTCTTCGCCAGGTAGAGTGCAGGAATCTGAGATGAGAAGACCGTGGAAACATTGGGGTGTACCGCGTATACGGCTAGAGCGTACAGTATGTTTATCGCTGAAGCCATGACGACGCTGAGAATCATTGCGTAGCCCAGGTATTTTCCCTTGGAGACGGTGAATCCTTTCTTCACCCATGAAAGAAATGGAACAGAGGATTCGGCTTTGACGTCCTTCTCCAGTGACTGAATTTCTTGGAATCCGAAGAAGAGCAGATACAGGTATCCAGTATCTATTACGAGCGCCTCCACCCAGTTTCCGCTTAAATGCGCATTGAAAATTCCCCCTATGTTCCAGTTGCCGACGTTGCCCAGAAGTACACTATGGTAGACCAGCGCCAAAACCATGAACGATGTGAAAAGGATCTGCAAGGATCCTACGGACCTCATCAGTCGGCGCTCAAGAATGGCGCTCGCCACAGACCATCCCACGAATACGGCTGCAATCGCGTATACCAGCAACGTGACAGGAAGACCAGTGTACCCAAAATGGGCCATGATACGTGGCAGAAATTCTACGTCAAAAATCACGAACACTATTTTTGAATAGGCTGCCAGTGCGGTATTAGCAACCCACATTGAGACTCTTGCAATAAAATATCTCAGGCTTTTCACTCCGCAGGCCACCCTTGTAAACGAAGGGCCGCCGACAGCGCCCTTTCCTGCTTTCTGCGAAAAAATGTACATATCGGCGTAAACCTTTGCCATAAGTGTTGAAAGCACGGTTGCCGCCAGAAGTGCGCCTATGGAGACTAGCTCATACTGTAATATGTTCTCAGGAATAAGCACGAACAGGGGCGAACCTATTGTTGCACCTAACCCGATCGCCAGAACCTGAGAGAACCCGTAGACCGGTTTTCCTGACATTTCAAACTTTGGAAGACGAAACCTTGTCCGCAGCGAGCTTGGTAGCAGTGAAACCATCAGGGAGCCTGTGACAAAAAGCAGGAACAGGCCTATTGCATATACTAGGTCCACGAAGTCGGGAGTGACGCCAGTTGAAAGATATGTGAGCTCTTGGGCCAATCCCAGAACGCCGTAGCATAGTGCTATGATTCCTGTTACTGCTGCAGCGAGCTTTACGACTAATCCAACTCGTCTTCTCAACTCGGAAACCAATATCTGTCAGCCCGGTTGCCTAGAAGGCGTTAGACCCGAGTCGCTGAGCTTTTCTGCGGCTTTTCTAAGGGCTCCCAGTGCTCCCAGAATCAGGATAAGAGAAACTATGAGCGAAACCACTAGTTTGGGTAACCCTGGACTTGCAGTTGAAGTTAGGTCCAGAATTTCGCTATAATATTGTGTAAAAATATGCGCTGTGTTGAAGCCGATTACTGCGGGAGCCAGTATAATGAGGCCGGTGAGCACCATGAGCGCTGCAAGGCTCATTTCCCCTAAGGCGGAAAGAAAAGTGGAGCCTGTCTCTGTCTTCGATTCTTCTCTGAGAGCCTTCACAAACCTGATCACGTCGACATCTGAAGAATCAATCACTTTGCTTTCAATAAATTTCTTAAACGACTCGTCAGAGTCAAATAGCAGGCTTACCGATTTTATGTTCACAAGGAGGTCTCCCGCAAGTTTCTCTGTTTTATCTCCTGGATTGTACAAAGGATGGCACCACACAGTCCTAGCGTATCAGTCTTTTATCATTGATGGATTAGTCTGTGTAACGGGCCATGTTTTCAGTTGCCTGACGTTTGGTGCTTGGCGTCGCTGGATGAGACGGAGTACTTCAGCGGACAGGAATCTTGCATTGGGTTAAGCCCACGTGGGAGCGGACGCGACGCCTCAAGTAGTCTGTCAAACACTCCGAAACGCATCCGGCTCAGGTGGCAAGCGATGCCGCGTGGATACACGGCTGGGAGCGTTCTGCAACCCTGGATGAGTGAAGGGGTTCTCATTTCAGTGTGCCGATCCACTTGTCTCCCATGCTCCCTTCAGGTTTGGTTGAATCCACGCAGCCCCGCTCACCAAACACTGAATAGCGGGCGCAGAGTCTCTCAGCGAGCTGCCGCTTAAAACATTTAAGAGATAGAGCGGGCAGTCTTGATGGCCCAAATGCCTGAGCTGGTAATTGGTTCCAAAGACTTCGAATCCTTCGGCATAGACGCCGACCAGATAGTTACCGGCCGCACTTGTATAATAGGTTCGAGCGGCAGTGGAAAAAGCTATGCTGTAGGTGTAATATGTGAGGAGCTATGCAAAAATGGAATAGGCTTTGCTCTTGTTGATACGGAAGGAGAGCACGGTGGTCTGGCTGAAAAGTTTGACGTAGTTCAGATTTCCGAAGACGAGGGCAGCCTTTTGACGTGGCAGGGTCTGAACCTCAATGCACTTGGCCAAGAGGCGCCAAACATGCCTCCCTTGGTCATGGATTTCTCAGAAGTAAGTAACCCGCAAGGTGCGCTACAGGCTTTTGGTTCGTCGCTTTACAAAACAATATCCGAAAGAAGGACACCATATCTCCTGATAGTTGAAGAAATTGACAAGTTTGTCCCACAGGTTGGCAAGAGGGTCGAAATCATTCCAGAAATAGCCAGACGTGGGAGGAAACGCGGCCTGGGACTGATGATATGTACGCAGCGCCCATCCATAGTTGACAAGAACGTCCTGAGCCAGTGCAGCAACCAACTTATAGGTAGACTTGTACTGAAAAACGATCTGCAAGCCGTACAACAGTTTTTCCCTGGCCGTGGGCTTCCAGAGCAGCTGACCGCTCTTGAACCAGGCTCCTTCTTTGTGATGGGTAATGTCTCACCTGTACCGTCACAGATTAAGTTCAGAAAGAGGGAGACCAAGCACGGAGGGTTCACTCCGCGTCTAGAGGATAGGCCAAGACAGGTCAATATTCCAAACATAAAGGAACTTCTCGTGAAGCTGACAGCACCTTATGAAGGTGAAGCCGAGGTGCAGCCTGTGTCACAGAAACAGGAAGCGTTAGGAAGAGGTTCGTCTGGCAGAGTAACCGCCGAACAGGCTCAGGGACAGTTCATCGCGGCGCTACCGGCTCTGATCTATGAGGAAAATGTACCAGATATTTTGAAGAAGAGCTTTGTCAACAGGTTGTTTGGATCAGATGAGAAAGTTGGCTCCGTGAATTTGAGCTACCGGCCAGTGTTCCGGGTTTCGGTCAAACGCAAGTCTGGAATACTGAAAAAACACTACACCACATCATTTCTGTTTGTCGACGGCGTGTCAGGCCACACTGTCGATTTCGAGCACGGATTCCGGCTGGGCGACGATCTTCGTAGATTTCTTGGACTCAAACTGAAGCACATAGCGGTGTACCGGGCGTTGAGCGACAAAGACTTCATGTCCGCTGTAGACGTGGCAAACCAAGCCGGGGAAACCAAAGACTCCGTCAAGCCACTCCTCAAGGAACTTGAAGAAAGAAATCTTATCAGGTCAAGAATATACGGGAAAATACGGTTCTACAGGCGTGCACATGTCTCGCCCAAACTTGAGACAAGCGACAGAACGCCGAAACCCGAATCGGTGGAACCCGGGCACGCCATAGTAGAGGGGACGAAAATAGATGCGGATCAATTGCTGTATGCTATTCAGGGTTTGATTCAGGACTGCGAGGTTGATTCCTGTGAAACGATTTATTATCCACTGTTCAAAGTTGAACTGGTCTTCAGGAACCACGTTCGTGAAAGATGGATAGACGCGAGAACCGGTAAAACCTTGGAAATTTAGTCTTCATAGGATCGGATGCGCTTTCGCTAGTCGGGAGCAGACATTCGAATAAGATTAGGTAAAAGGCGAACCGATCTTCCTGTAATGCTCGTATACGCTCCACGCGTAACCCGTGTGCACACAGTTACTGGATTCGCACTGTTCACAGAACATGTCTTCATTACGGTAGTCTACGTCAACTATCCTTCCCAGTTTGTTGTCGCGTATGCGAATCACGTTTTCAAAGAGGTTGAAGTGTTCCAGCCTCGCCCCACTGGTCTGCTTTATGTAAGCCGAAATTATTTTCGTTACGAAAGATGACAGGCTGTCTATTCCCTCATGCTCAAGCCTTGTTTTGTTCTGGTTGTAGATGTCTTCTAACGCCTCGTAAATTTCTTCCTTGACGGTTATCGATTTAAAACCCTGTTTTGGCACATGTACCGTACTTTACGGAACACTTAAATCTTTTGCTTAATGCACGGCAGTCGTGTTGGACAGCAACCAGCTCCAAAACAGCACTGGTAAGATAAAAACCGGAATAGAGAAATTAGATTCTCTACTTAATGAGATAACATTTGCAGAATTCTACGGCGAATGGGATTGTGTTAACCTACTGGCTCACAGGTTTCTTGCCGAAAACGGAGGTGGGGCAGTGCTCACGCAGGAGTTTGGCGGTATCAACACCTATCTGCTCAGTAAAATCAACAGGAACATAGGCAAGTCGCATAGCATCCAGTTGGTCAGAGCGTTCGGACTGGACTCAACCTTAGAAGCGCTCAACAAGAGTCTGTCGTCGGATTTTGAAACCGTCGCCGTTATAGACCCATTTCATTATGCGCCAAAGAAATGGTTTATCTATTCGGATCTGACTAAGATAACCGCTGCTATCCGTAGGCTAGGACAGACGAAGCTTGTCGCAGTGTTTAACAGATCAAGCCAGTTCAGCAAGCTAATACCTGAAGGAGGGACGTTCCATCACAGTAGTATACCCGCGATAATAAAGGTTGAAAAGGGTAGACTGGAAATCGTGGCAAGAATCCTAAAACACCCTGCACTCGAGTCTAGGACGGTTAGATTCAGTTATGCCGAAGCATATGGATTAGACAAAAGATGGAGCGAGCAGCGGCTGATTTCAGAGTGGCTGTAAACTATCGGCGACTGAAACCACATGCCTGCTTTATGGCGTAGAATTATACCGCTAACTATACTGCTGCCTGGGATTCGCTTTCCGATGTCGTTCGTTCATTCAGCACCCGTTCAATGTAGCTTACTATGTAATCCGCGTCAAACTTCATTCCCGTAGGCGAGGAATCAATGACGCGTGCCCGAATAGGTGGTTGAAACTCGTCCTCCACGCTTAGCGTCTTGTGCGGGTCGGAAACCGGAAAGCCGCCGGCAAAACGGTCTCCCGGCGAGGCTGCTGGGAAACCGTGTCTGGAATGCCGGTGTCTGACATAATCCGCGAATCTTTGAACTGCGAGAAAGCACAGGGTGACGCAGGCCGCGTCGACGCCAAGAGCGAAAGCCGCCGACAGAATTGGTGAGCCGACACTAAAGTGAACGAAGGAAAGCCAGCCGGTGAGGTATGCTAGCAGGCTCTTGGCGGCGTATGATATCTGATTTAACAGATTTACTTTAGAGCCCAGCCAAGCATACAACGAGAGTGATCCGGTTTGGGGAAAGATGAGTCGACCAGCAGGCATCCGGGGCCGAAGCAATTGTGACTGTTCTGGTCGCTTAAATATACTGAAACCGGCATGTGGATATCGCTGGTCACATGTCCGCAAGTAGAAAGGTGTGCAACAGAGATTCCAACGTAAGGTCCGTGCCAGTCATGGCTCCCATGGCTGAGACGCCTATTGCGACGCACAGATGCCGCACAGCAGGGATACGTCAGGTCACTTGCGCGCCAACTGTGGGCCGAGCCCGCTTATTTTCAATCGTTTCTGACCGAATGTTTCACCGAGTATTTCTTCAAGCAGGTCGTTAAGAAAAACGAAGCCAACCTCTAGCTGAGAGTCTTTAACCACAGCCACTTGGGCCCCCCTCTTCTGCATCAGCGCAAGCGTATCGGCTAGGTTAGTGTCTTTAGCGACTTCGGCGACTGGCTCACACAATTCACTGACAGACGATTCGGCGTAACCGTTTATGAACGCCACCGCGGCGTCACGAATGTACAGGGCCCCTATCACCGTCTGGCCCACGCCTCCTTCTTGCCTGCTCGCCACGTCTACAATAGGCAGGCGCCTGTGTCCCGATTGACCGAAAACCCTCATGGCTTCTCTAACCGTGAGCGATTTGGGGATGGATACAACCTGACTCATCGGGATCATGATGTCAGAGGCTTTCAGATCATCGAATCTGAGGAGTTTGCTTATGAACTCCTGCTGAGTCTGAGTTATTACCCCC
>JAVZLA010000003.1:0-49102 GCA_038883995.1 Thermoprotei archaeon
GGAATACACATAGCAGGCTTCGGTTTTGGATTTAAGCCTATTCCATGTGCGCCTTGTCCGCAAAAAGGAACGACGCGAACATGAGCCTCATCAGATTCAGCTAGAACTCAAGTGCAGACTCTTCTTAGTAAGAGCCGGAAAACGGAACTAGAGTCGAGAACTTGAAAGAGTGATTTGGGAACTTTGACTCTAGCCTTTCTTTTCGAGACCAGTCAGCAGGATTTTCCCAAGCGCAGTCAGTTTCACGGCTAGTCTTCCCCGCTCCATTCTTTCAGCTTCCAATAGGCCAAGCTCTACTAGGCCCTTGCTATCTATGCTTCCATTTATGTGGTGACTAAGCTGTCCTTTGTCAAATCCGGTCATGTCTGTAAGGTCTTCGAGACTGTTTACGTACCCGCCGGATCTCTGAACGGCGTTCAAGATCGCAAGTTTCGCCTCCGAAACAGCCCTATAGTATCCGAGCCTGATGATTGGGAATACATAGGGTCTCTGTCCGTCGGTCCAGAACGCCCTCAGGCCGAATATGAAAGCAGACGAAAGGGCGCTGCATGTTAGTATTTTGTTCCCTTCTGTTAGATTCAGTATTATTTCCCGGTATTCTTCTTTATGAGCGTAGTATATTGACTTTATAGCGTCGAGCACGTCTTCGAGGAGAGGAGACTTTACAACAATAACCTCGACGTTTACTGCTAGAACCTCCTCTAATTGGCTGGCGAAACTGGAAATCGTTTTCTCTCTTTGTACTGCAGATTCGGCCTGAGATGACGTATCGTACAACAGTATAACCTTAGAAGCCGGAAACATCCTTAATCCCGCCTTTATCCCATCAAGCTTATCGAAATAGAGAGCGATATGTAGCACCTTGTTGAGCTGCTGCGGCTCTGACCCAATCACTCTTTCAACCATGCAGACATCACCTAAAGGTTCCTGGACATTCACAGTCATCAATCTCGGCTTTAAAATTTTCCGGACTAAAGTTGGCACAACCTAAATCGTCACAGGCCTTAGAATCGGCTACCGGAGAGACTGTAACTCTGGTCGGCAGGTTTTGCAGAAGACCGGTTTCGCTGGATTTCGGATCCCACGAGGAATTTCTTTCTCGTTCATAGGAGAAGAGAAGAATGAATACAATTGCATAGATGGGTGGGGCCCCAATGTCCGGAGTATAGGGCTGATAAGGCCCGCCAAAGCCTGTAACGCTCCAGTTAAGAAGGCTAAACGCTGCTCCAAAAAGATAAGTGGGCTTACGTGCGATTCCGGATATTAACGTGGCTGCGAACGTGAAGGACAGGATTGTCGTAGCATCCATGAAAACCAACGGATTCGACTTTATAAGGTTAAACCAAAAGTACAACCATCCTGAAAGAAAGGCTGGTTGGCCTTGAACTCCAGCATATACGTTTACAACAAACAGAATGGGCGACACGCCTGGCTGTAACCCCAATATACCGTCAGCTAACCACACTAAGCCGAACGCTATTCTTACCGCGGAAAAAAGCCTAAGGTTCATTCTTGTTCACGAAAAAAGGGGTGGGGGTCGGGGACGTCCTATGGGAATGTGGAAGGATCGCTGAAGTAGAGCAGCATGTTGCTGTTTGCGACAGTCGACAGTTGACTGACAGTGGTTGCCCCAGGCACAACTATATCTACCGTCGGACCGCCCAGTGTCTGCCAAATCGGGTTATTGGCGTTAGCAGCTGAAACCGCTGTGTCATGAGTTGTTAAGGCCGCCTGCAGTGCTGCGTAACTGTTTAGACAGTCCGCTGTCGGGTTGCTCTGATTTGACGGGACAACTGCTCTGCACTGTCCGGTGAGTGGTTCTGGGAAAATGTTTGGATTGAACACGAGCACTACCACTATATACCACGGGATAGACTGGTTGTCCGTGAATGTAACAAGGTGGCTGTGAGCTGGGGTTGGAAGAACGCCTTCAGGGAGACCGAACACTCCGTTCTTGATGCCTAGGTGCTGTTCAACGGCTGTGAAATCAGGGGAATATATGAGCGGCATATGATCTGGGCAACCAGACTTGGTCAAGCTTGCTCCACACTGAGTGGCCACCGTCATCGTCTGATTGTCATAAGTGAATGTTGGAAAGCCTTGAGCTGTCGCTCCCAGTGAGGTGACGCCAAAAATCGAAAGGCCTGCGAACGCTGGAACCAAAACGTATACTGGTGCAGCGTTTGACGGAAAGTTAGACTTGTCCGCAGCTCCCACTTCGCATCCTTGGGCGACACTGTCGGCTTTCGATTCATTGCTGAAGAACGTACTCAGCGAAGGCGTACACACGAACTCTGCAGTGTAACTGAACGTTATGACGTTACCATTGTAGAACCCTGCGCTTGCCGCGGAAGATGGAACGCTGGTAGTTTCTGTTATAGTGTGTGTGACCGCAGACGTTTGAACTGAGGTTTGGACGGATGTAAGAACCGACGTCTGGATAGAGGTCACTGTCGACGGTGCTTTCGTTGCATATAGGCTGAACCCTATCACCACCAGAACCACTAGGATAACTGCGGTGGCAGCGAACGCCAAATTACCTACTCCTTTACGTGACCTAGTCATTTCCTTTCAGAAAGAGTCGGAGCCCAAATCACTTAAGGGATAGCTTCGAACGGTTGTAGGCTTACCTGCCCAGAAAAAGGGGAAAACAGTAGTCAACCTAATTGTCTGGCACAAAAAGTAGTGAAACAGAGTTCACGCAGTGCCTGGTGTTTTTAGATGTGAAACCTTCGCCCAGAAACACATGGCCGAGGTGACCCCCACATTTGGCGCACTGTATTTCGGTTCTGATGCCGTCGGCGTCGGGTAGACGCTTGACTGCGCCTGGAAGCTCATCATCGAAACTGGGCCATCCGCATCCTGAGTCAAACTTGCTCTCAGAGCGGTATAGAGGAGACCCGCATCTTTTGCAGACATAGGTTCCAGGCTCATGATTGTACTCGTATTCGCCGCTGAACGGAGGTTCTGTGCCCTTGTGAACTATCACCCATTCTTCTTCCGGCGTCAGCTTACGGTAATTCATACTGTTACCACACTATATCTGGCGGGGAGGCTTAAGCAGCTCGCTATAGCCAAATGCACATGGCAGCTCTCTCTGATATCAGGAAACTGGAGAACGGATGGAACTATCTGTGTTTTAAGCGGGTAAATGGAAGTTGCCGCAGGCACCATGTCACGCTACTCCTTTTCCAAGACTTTCTCCAGTTTCTCCATTATGGAAACCAGTGCATGTAGTTCTGACGGTGAAATTGCATTGAATAGTCCGTGGATTACCTCAGTGTAGACTGACCTTGCTTTTTCCAGTTTTTCTTCGCCTTTACGTGTTAGCTTGACGTAGACTACCCTCCTATCGTCTTTGCTATGTACCCTTCGAAGAAAACCTCTCTCTTCAAGTCTGTCAACCATGACAGTGGCTCCGGCAGGTGTTATCATCAGTTCTCCGGATATCCTGGCCATTGACACTGGACCCTGTTGTTTCAAAAGATATAGTACCTTAACTTCTATGAGTGAAACGTCGTGTCTCAGGAGCTTTCCGTTGATCACCCTCAAAACTTTTCTTGAAGTGTCCGACACAGACATCCACGCGGTTTCCGCGTTTACTACTAGTTCAGCCAACTATTCTCCACCATCACGCCTTTCAGCTGGGGTCTTCCCTCTGATCGCCGTAGCAGGAACCGTGGGCTTGGTCTGACCAGAGCTGGCAGACGTTATTTCCTTTTCAGCATCATATATGTATACTTTCCCTCTTAGGGCAGATGATACCGCAGCCACCACCGAAATTGCCGCTCCTATGTAAAATGACACTGAGAGGGCGGCCATAAAGGGGGACGCTATCACGGTTGGGAACCAGTATTTTCCGGTAAGAACTGAGAGCGTAGAGGCTGGTATGGATGATGCGAGGGTAGCCGGTAGCTCAGACAGTATCGAAGACACAGGGTTGTATCCCAGAAAGGCTGCAAAAAGCGCGCCCGTAGGAGGAATCTTACTGAAAGCCACAGCAAGAGCCGTCGGTGCGCCCGCACTCAAAATTGCAGAGGAAAGCGCAGTGGGGAGTTTTCCCGCCAGCACCTGTAGTACTATGGTGAAGAATATCGCTAAGCTTACAGTCTGACCGGTGTTCTGCAAGGTGGCACGCATACCCGACGCGGCTCCCCTATGCTCTGGCGGAACAGAGTTCATTATTGACGCAGTGTTTGGAGATGCGAACATTCCGCTTCCCAGTCCCATAACGTAGAGTATAATCGCAAACTTGGGATAACTGAAGTTGTAAGGTAGGGTCGAGAGTGCTATAAACGCGCCCGCTGAGATAAGCATGCCCAATGTGGCAAGAAGCCTCGCGCCATATCTGTCTGACAGCCAGCCGCTGAGAGGCCCCATTGTAACGAAGCCAGCCATCATGGGAATCATATATACGCCCGCCCAGAACGGGGTTGAAGAGTAACTGTATCCATGTAGAGGAAGCCATATTCCCTGAAGCATTATTATTAGCATGAGCATCACGCCACCCCTGCCCATAGAGCTCAGGAAGCCTGCGAAATTCGCCGCCGTAAAAATTCTTCTCCGGAAAAGTTCAAGACGAAACATGGGGTCAGGTACATGTGTTTCAATGATTGGAAAGGCCACTAGGAGACCGCTTCCAGCTACCAGACCCGCTATAACCCAAGGGTTACTCCACCCTGTGGCAGAAGAGCCATATGGTAGCAGTCCATAGGTGATAGCCACAAGGAGAATCGTCAGACCTCCTGCAAAAGCGGAGTTGCCAAACACGTCTATTTTCTGGCCTGTCTTGATCTTAGCTATTTCCTTCAGCTTCAGATAGGACCATACAGTCCCTATTGCCCCAACTGGTACGCTTACAAGAAACACGTACCGCCAGTTTATGGCGGAAAGAACGCCTCCCAAAATGAGTCCGGCAAGAGATCCCGCTAGAGCTGCAACCTGATTAAGTCCCAGCGCTTTTCCTCTTTCGTTATAAGGGAACGCGTCTGTAAGTATGGCTGCGCTGTTAGAAAATAGGAAGGCGCCACCTATTCCCTGAATAACCCTGAAAACTATTAGATAATCGGCTGCCAAATCTCCCCTTCCAGGTGTCAAGAAAAGCAGAATACTGCCTAAGGTGAACACCATGAACCCGATGTTGTAGAATCTTACTCTACCGTACATGTCAGAGATTCTTCCAAAAGTCACCAGTAAGGTGGCTGTAACAACACTGTAACCGAAAAGTATCCAAAGAAGGTACTGGAATGACGTAAGAGGATTTATGTTGATTCCCCTGAATATTGCCGGAAGTGAAATCAGTGTTATTGTCCCATTTATGGAAGCCATCAGCACTCCGAGAGTGGTGTTAGACAGAGCAACCCACTTGTACTGAACCATAATTATTTAACAGGTTAACATTAACATATATAAAAGATGTACCCAAAAATTCAAGGTAAGTGAGACCGCGTCTACCATCCAAAGGTTCTGTGACAAAAGCTAAGACGCTTTGATTAAAGCTTAAAAATTTCGTCGAATCGAAGATTTGGATGACTGAATTGTCTTCAAAACTTTCGGGCTCAATGACCACCTTTCAGGGATCTGACTGCCAACTCGAAGGGTATATTTCTAAACCCAAATCACCCGGACCGTGGCCCGCTGTTATCGTGATACATGAAATATTCGGACTGGTGGATCACACTAAGGACGTCGCAGACAGATTTGCTTCACAGGGCTATGTTGCGGTGGCACCCAATCTGATGTCTCGGCCAGAAGTTGCCACCATAATGACCCAGCAGGCCGTGTCAGAGATGTTCTCCTTTATGTCAACCTTAGAAACTTCGAAAATGCGTGACCCATCCTACGTAGAGTCCGAAATGTCAAAACTGCCACCTGAAAAAAGAGAGAGAATAGACAAAGTGAGAAAAATGATGTTCGGCGGGCTTCCATATGAAAAGATGACCAATGACCTCGTCAAAATCTCTGAATATCTGCGCTCAACTGACTTCGTAAAAGGCGGAAAAGTGGGGTCCGTAGGATTTTGCTTTGGAGGCGGTATGTCGATTAATCTTGCCTGTGCAACGCCAATAGACGCATGCGTCATTTTCTATGGATCGAACCCCACCCCGGTTGACCTTGTCGAAAAGGTTGCTGGTCCAGTTCTGGGAATATATGGTGGAGAAGATATGCGTATAAACGCGGGCCTCAAGGACCTTGTTGACGCAATGGTCAAGTATAAGAAAGATTTTGAAATGCGTATATACCCTGGTGCGCCGCACGCCTTCTTCAACGATACGAACCCGTCTACCTATAGACCCGAGGCCGCGAAAGAGGCGTGGCAGAGGGTTCTTAACTTTTACAGGCGCACGCTTTTGAGCTGACCCACTCAACACCCGCACTTCTCTTCATATACTTTTTTGCACATTGTATCAGCCGAAACTATGACAAGAGATATCAGCGTAAGAGAGGTTACATGCTCGTCTGTTCTGCGCAGGTTTAATTCCTATTCGCGACACCGCTACACAGCAAATTTCTACAGGGGTTGCCTACATGGCTGCGCCTATTGCTATGCTCCTTCTCTTACAAGAGATGAAAGACCATGGGGTTCATACGTAGACGTAAAGGTAAACTCACCTCAAGTGCTAAGAAGGGAGCTTGCAAAACTTGAAAAAGGGCCAGTTTTTCTGAGCAGTGCATCTGACCCATACCAAGCCGTGGAGGCAAAGTACCGGATAACCCGCACATGCCTGCAAGAGCTGCTAAGGCATGATTTTCCAGTTACGATTTTGACAAGATCTCCGCTTGTACTAAGAGACATTGACCTTTTTAGACAATTCAGCACGATATTCGTAGGATGTTCAATATCGGGTTGGAGTGGAACTGAAGCCGAAATGTACGTGCCGGGCTTGGAAGCCAGAATCCGGACACTCAGAAAACTTTCAGATAAAGGTATCACGACATGGGTGTCACTGGCCCCACTCATCCCCGTAAAGCTCGCGGATAAACTTGATGAACTGCTGATAAAACTAAAGGAGGCGGGGGTGAAATATGTATCTCCAGGGATGCTGAGATTCGACGGATATGAAAGGTCAGCACGAAACTTCTCGCACTTCGGCCTCACAGAAATTAACAGGTCAGATGCACACGAATCACTGATACATGCCTTAAGAATGGTTGCTGAAGCCGGCTTGTCAACAATACTGCCAGTGACGGCGACTGGGGCGGCAAACAACACGCTCGATCGATTTCTTTCAGCCGAGCCTTAGGCGGGCTTTCATATTATGATCCTATGACCCATCATCACTGCATCGGAAAACGGGTCTCGAAAAGCAGATATGGGTCGCTTGGGCGTTACAACAGGCGTTGAACAACCAGTACGAGAAAGCCGAGAAATTCAGGCGTGCCCACGCGGGAACAAAGATTCTTGTTCTTCCGAACGCTTGGGATGTGGCTACAGCACGCCTCTTCGAATCATGTGGGTTCACAGCGGTCGCAACCTCGAGTGCTGCTGTAGCCGTTAGTTACGGCTACAGGGATGGTCAGGGCCTTCCGTTGCAGGACTTGGTTCAGACTGTAGAAAGGATCTGTTCCTCTGTGTCGTTGCCGGTGAGCGTAGATATCGTGGCTGGGTATGGCGCCAACACAAGAGAGATTGAGGATTCTGTGACGCGGATCGTCGGGGCTGGTGCGGTGGGTGTTAACATTGAGGACTTTGAGCACTCGACGGGCAGACTTTTCGACGGAGATGAGCAGGCAGGTAAGATTGAAGCGCTAAGGAGTCTCGCTGGAAGGGTTGGTGTCCCTTTCGTGATAAACGCCAGAACTGACGCTCTAAGGTATCACCCGGGAAACCGCTCGGAGAAATTTAAAGAGGCTCTGCGGCGAGCAGAAAGATACAGGGATAGTGGAGCAGACTGCGTGTATCCGATGGGCCTTACCGGGGAAGAAGAGATCTCGAAGTTCGTAGCCTCCATATCTTTTCCCATCAACGTGATGGTCTCCAAGAACACTCCTACTGTACAAAGACTGGAATCGTTGGGGGTGAGAAGACTGAGCTTCGGCCCCTCAGCGGCCTACGCAGCCTACGGACTTCTACGCAGAGCTTCGGCGGAAATACTGGAGAAGGGAACATTCAGTTTGCTGACACAAGATGCTCTGACATATGATGAGCTCAACAAACTGGGGTATCGGTAGAACTGGTCGAACACTGGGGTGCGCCTCTGGTACCACATAACCGGGCCTTACGCACGGGTTTGAAGCTCAGCACTGCGGAACTAGTTTTTCTTCAGTTTTTCTTCAGTTTTTCTTCTATGAACATCTTCAAAGCTAAAGCCTGGTTGTGTGTCTCATCCCTCGCGGAGTACACTAGCGTGACCGCAGGATGGGCGTCTACTTCCCTCATGAGTTCAGTAAAGGCAGCTGAGTCTGCAAGTTCCGCCCGATATTTATCAAGAAACGACTTCCACTTCAGAGGATCGTGGCCGAACCACTTACGAAGGGAATCACTGGGGGCAACCTCCTTCAGCCACCTGTCAACCTTTACGGAGCTTTTTGAAAGCCCTCTGGGCCACAGTCTGTCCACAAGTATCCTGTATCCATCCCCTTTAGATGGCGGCTCGTAAACCCTCTTTAAACTAACTTTAGCCAAACCGATTGCATTACAGGGTTGCAGGCTTATTTAAACATGGAGGCACTCAGCCTGAAAAGATTAAAACAATTAGGATAACTCATAGTTATTTCATAGTACTTTCCTGTTCCCCGAGCGTGTAAGTGTCAAAAACTTTTCACTGGATAATCAGGCATATGTCCTTGCGTATGGGGCAACATCGGAATTAGGGGAACCCTTATATGTTAGGTCTACCCTAATAAATGACGTGTATCTGAATCTGTGGAACCCCTCCAGGGCTCAGCTGGATCTTCTGAGCGCGTTTGTGATATCATATCTTTTGGGCATAGTTCATGGCGTGACGCCGGACGAACATACGTGGCCTATAACGTTCTCCTACTCGGTTGGCTCATATGGCATAAAAGGGGGCGCAAAGGCAGGCCTCACATTCTCATCGGGGTTCACGCTTCAGCGAGCCATTCTCTCCGAGCTAGCGTGGATGGTTCTCGCGGGGGTCTTCATGACCGTGACTGTGTTCGGTATCACATACATACTAGTCGGCGTCGCGATGGCTGCTGCCGGACTATACATAGCGCGTGGCGGTAACTACTTCCACATACATTTCATCCAAGAAAAACTCGAAGGGCTGTTTCATCTGCATGAAAGCGCTTCGAAACAGCAGGATGAACTCCAACACAAACTGAACCCGATCGACGCACAGAAACGCAAAGACTTCCTGAAACCGGTTCCCGTCAAACTCGCGTTCGTCCACGGTCTCATAGCAGGATTTGGCTTTGGGGCCTTCGCGTTAATAATATATACTGTGCTTGCACCTTCCATGCCTTCGGTTTATCTGGGCTTCGTACCCGGCCTATTATTCGGATTGGGCACAATGACCATGCAGGTTGCTTATGGTGCAGGCTTCGCAGCTTGGCTGAAACATACAAAGCACCTCTCCCAAGAGGGCATCGCCTTCTTAGGAAAGGGCATAACCCGCTACGTTCTCACGTATGGAGGATACGCGTTTGTCGTAGCTGGGGCAGCAGTGCTAGCGTTCCCCAACATACTTGACTACGGTATTTCGACCGGAATAAAGGTACACAACCTAGATAATCTCAACATAGGATTCTTCCTTGTTGTTATTACTGTCGGAGTCGTAGGATACCTAGGATATCGTCGGACTCTTAACCAGGCCTTGAAAATGGGGCTTACATCGGGCTCAGAAACGATCGAAACTCAGAGTGACCGTCATTGACACGAACAGGTGGCGTAAGACAGAAGTCTCAACCTCCAGAGCCAAGTAGAAAGGAGCTCCTTTATCTGAAGGCCATAGCCAACCAGGGCCACGATACGAGACTAATAGATCTATCCAGGAGCGTCGGTGTGGCGAGTCCCAGTGCGCTTGAGGAGCTGAGGCATTTGGAAGCCAAGGGCTTTGTGGAAAACACCAGAGGTCTGATATCGCTGACCAAGAGGGGCCGAAATGTGCTGAAAGCCCATAGCAGAGTACATATCGCTTTCGAAACTCTGCTCGCTGAACATGGTGTACAGGGGCCAGACGTATGTGAAGGAATACATGAGTTCGATTTCGCGCTGCCTATGTCGATGGCAAGTAAGGTCTACAAAGCGGCTGGTAGACCCCGTCTCTGCCCAGACGGACACTCTGAATGCTAAGCAACCATGCCGGCGGAGCACATACAAGATCGTGTCTACGTCAAACGGACGCGTTCTGGGCTACGTAGTACTTTTCGTCTTCTTTTCGCAGCAAACCCGAGTATACTCCCCATTCGACGAGTAGCATCTCCAAGTCAAGATTCCCGCGCGGAGAAATGAACGTCTGCACGTTCTTTTCTTCAAGCTTCTTCGCCAAGTCTTCAACCGTAAATTTTCCCATTTCAAGAACCGTGGCAAACGGCTCCGCGTGCCTAAGCGAGCCAGCTATTATCTTCTTACGCCTACCTGTTTTGGCTTCAAGAAACTCTATTCCCTTATCGGTAAGAGTGATGTCGCCCTCGCCCACGGTGACGAAACCAAGCGCGTCGGCCGTAAACACTATGGGCATCAAATCATCCAAGTCCACTTCCATTTCTTTTTCAAGCTTGTAGAGCTCAGCTCTGCCTGAAAAGGTCGAGGAGAGGACAGAAAGCAGACCTATGAGGTCCGCTATTCTGGAATTGGGGTGTACAGCATGCACAACCAACTCACTTACGCTTGTTTTTCAACCTTTCTGAAAGACCGCCTCGTTAAACATGAAACAACATAGCCGCAGACGTTAGAGTCCTCTTAAGCGTGGGCTGGAGCCACAATGTTGAGGGAGGGCACTCCAGTGCGGAACACCTATAAGCACTGTGCTAAGCGGAGAATGTCATGGGAGTGAGCCGGGACGGCGCTACCATCGAAGGAACAGCGCTCTCATACAGATATGAGACCGGGTTCATTCCCTTCAGAGACGTAACGGTAAAGTTTCACAGAAACGAACTGGTAGCTATCGTGGGACCCTCTGGTGTCGGAAAGTCTACGTTGTTGAGGGTGCTAGGCGGATTCCTCCGACCATACGAGGGGAAGGTGACACTCTTTGGAGACCCTGTTGAAAAGCCATCTCCACGGATAGCGCTCATCCACCAGTCTATAGTCACTTTCCCATGGCTAACGGCGCTTGAAAACGTCAGACTTGGGTTGCCGAGAAGACTCTCCAAAGAGGAATCAATTCGCAAGGCGACTGAAACATTAGCTCTGGTAGGGTTGCAAGGCTTCGAAAACCTTTACCCGAAGGAGATGAGTGGGGGAATGCGTCAGAGGGTCGCCATAGCAAGAGCACTGGCAGCCGACCCCGTGGTGCTACTAATGGATGAACCTTTCGTACACCTAGACGAACTAACAGCGAGCGGTCTAAGGCAGGAAATATTTAGCATGCTCTTTGGAGAAAAACTCACTCTTCAAACGGTTGTGCTGGTGTCACACAATCTGAGCGAGGTGGTGTCGCTAGCAGACAGAGTTTATGTGCTAAACGGATCGCCTGCCAAAATTTCCGCGGAGATCAAGATTGACCTTGAAAGACCGCGACACCCCAGAGACGACAGGTTCAATCAATACCTCGATCTATTGTACGACATGCTGACGCCTGCAAGGTGACCCGCCTCGCCTGTGAATTTCCCTATTATCGCGTTAGCCGCGTCAGTTAGCGTGCTGAGAGTGCTCGCGCTGATAGGAGTGTCCATTCTGACGGGGTGGCTTCTCGCCTATCCGGCAGCCAAGAACAGGGGTTTTGAATCCGCTTACGTGACTGCCTTAGGAGTGTTGGAATCGGTTCCCGTGATAGGCTTTTTCCCGCTGGTCCTCGTTTTCTTCTTGTATAGGATCGGCGGATCACTGGGTACAGAACTAGCTGCCGATTTCCTTGTGTTTGACGCCGTAGTCTGGAACATCTGGGTGGGCACATATCAGGCATTCAAAACAATTCCCAAAGAATGGGTGGAAGTAGGTGAAAACTACGGGTACAGCACCTTCAAGAAGATCTGGAAGGTTTACGTCCCTTTTTCAGTTCCAAGGATAGCCGCCAACCTTTTCCCAAGCTTCGCAGACGGACTGTTCTATCTCACTGTAAGCGAAGTGGTAACCATTGGGTTACATACGTACGAAACCTTCGGGGCTGGATCGCTTATAACGAATTATCTTTCGGAAGGCCAGCTCTCTTCGGTCTACTATACTCTACTGTTCTTGGCCGTAGCAGTGGTCACTGCAACACTTGCGCTGAGGCTGTTCGCGAACTGGGCCGTTGCCAAATTCACAGTTGACACAGATATCCCGATAACACGTCGGGGAAGAATCAGAGCCAGATACTCGATAACTACGGCGAGGACGCTTTCTATGAACACGATGGCTAGATTGTCATCGTATGCTCGGAGACTGACTCCGCGCTCTGTTCGAACCCAAGGAGAGACACGGTTGCCGCAAAGACTGCGCTCCTTTATCCATTCGCTTCCGAAACATAGCAGACTCATAGTCGCGGTTGTCGGCTTCTCGCTTCTGGCGTACATCGGGTACTCCGCTTGGATACTGGTTTCAGGAGTGGGATACGCCACATGGTTTTACCTGATAAGCAACACTCCGAACTTCTTGTACGGCCTCCTAGTGGACTACATCCGCGTGGCAGTGATAACAGGAGCCTCCTTTGTCCTGGCAACTACGCTCGGCTATATGCTAGCTGTGAAAAAGGGCGTCGAAAGAATCGGGCTCCCAATCATTCAGATCTTTAGCTCTTTCCCCGCTCCCGCTTACTTTCCTATTGTCTTCGCATTCACCTATCCCATTTTATTGTCGGTGTTCCACGGGCTAACAGACGAGTTCTACGTTCTGTTACTGGGATGGTTAAGCACATTCTACTACGTGTTGTACAGTTTCTGGATGGGTGTGAAGGCGCTTCCATCTGAATACTGGGAGATTTCCAGAAACCTCAACATGGGCTTCTTAACCAAGATGCGCAGAATAGTTGTACCCGCAACCTTACCCTACCTTGTAAGCGGCCTATCTAGCACGATTAACAGCGCCTGGGGAGGACTTGAAATCGGAGAATACTGGACCAACATCTACGGAAGACAGTCGCTAGGAGTCCACACGGGTTTGATCAGGCAGCTAGACGTGGCCACTGCACAAGGGAACCTAGCGGTAGCCGGCTGGCTTTCCTTACTTTTCGCAGTTGTAGTAGCAACATTCTCTCTGATCTTCACGAAACGTATGATGGACCTCTCAAGGGAGAGGTATGTTGCAGAGGAGGGTATCTATGCGGCGTAAACTATACGCGCCTCTGTCAGCTGATTCCTTCGAACCGCCAGCCGTCGACTCCGATCTAGACAGGATAGGCTCCGCATGTAACGCAGAACGTCCCTCCACCATGGACGGGCGCACCACAATCGGGACATCTTCTCTGATCGGTTTCGTCAGCTGAAGGTGGATCGAACAGCCTTCTGAACTCCAGATAGTAGGCCAAGTGTTCCTTGCTACGGATTTTTACTCTGTCGGCTTCGAGTATTTCTTTTCGCTTCGAACTATACTCATCGTCGGTTATCTTTCTCTCAAACAATGAAGGCAAGGAAGTCGTGCCGCATCCGACTTCAATTGGTGTCTTCGTCCTCCATACCAATTGTTCCGGAAGATCTTTCTCAAACGCTTTGCGAAGCACATATTTTCCGGTTTTAAGCCCAGTTAAAGGGTTGAACCCCACAAGCAGAGACGGATGCGTCCTTCGGGCGAGGCCAACCACGTTATCTGACAGGTACGGGATGACAGCCTTCATGTTCAGGGATTCCGCCATTCTAACCGCCGAAAACCTCATCACAGCCCAGAGGCGCTCAAGAGCAGCCCGAAGTTCCGACAGATCTTCAATATTATAGAGATAACTGTACCCAGCGAAGAGCTCATCCGCTCCGTCGCCAGTGTAGATAGAGGAGTATCCGTCTTCGGAAGCCTTTCGAAAAGCGAGATAAACCGCGGAACTGTTCCTAATCTCCATGGGGTCAAAACTGTGCATGATCTCCGTCACGCAGCGAACAGCTTCCATATATTCTTCGAACCCGAACAACTTAACCGTATGCGTCAAACCAAGCATGGATGCCACTTTTCGCGCGTAACCCACATCTGGTGCATCCGCCTCCTCTAATGCAACCGTGTAAGCTGACAGACTCCTGTCTTGCGCGCACAACGCCACTATAGTAGTGTCCAAACCGCCTGACAGCGCTATCGCCTCCGCGTCCATACGTTGCACGGACTCCGCCACTTGCTTCCTCAGTAGGGTAGAGGCATCATGCATGTCTCGTAGCAGATGTTCCAAGTTTAAACGTCGAATTCCACGAACCAGAACACTGTAATAAGGTTCTGTCACAGTTCCATGGGGAGACTCACACTATAACGCTTCCCTACACTGCTCGAACCCTTCTGCACACTATCCGGTATACCTATCTTTTCCCATACAGAAGGCGTGTGGCAGCGAGAACGGGTCGTTGAAACTTGTCAGCTAAACTCCACGCCCACGGATTCACGGTTTCACTTTTCGCCGGATACTCTGTCTCAGTCATGTCTCCACTTGTACTCGGTTTGGTCCGCGAGAACCTCGTATCCCAGTCGCTGCTCGGATTACTCGCTTCAACTACCCTGATGGGCTCGCTTATCGGTGCCCTTGTGTTTGGTAGATTGGGCGACCTCTTCGGAGGCGCAAGAGCTTCGACTTGGGCCGCGTGGATCAGCGTACTCTTCAGCCTCATTTCAGCCGTATCGGCATCCTCGACGTTTTTCGCTGCTTCCCGCATCATGGTTGGACTTGGCACGGGAGCCGGCTACTCTCTGGCAAACCCCATTGCTTCCGGATCGTTTCCGGCTGATAGAAAGGGGAGGGCCTTAGTGCTGAACTGGGGTGGCGGATGGTTCCTAGGCGAGCTTGGCGCCTTCGCAGCAGGATACATCTGCGATTCTGCGCTTGGCGACCAATCCTGGAGGATGCTTTCGGCGAGCACAGCCTTACCGGCGCTGCTTGTGTTGCTGATTGGGAGAAGCTCCGCAGGGAAGACTCAGCGTTACCCAGTCAAGCCAAGGCAACTAGTGGCTTCACCCGGTTACGGCAGAAGGCTGGCTTTCGCAAGCGTGAACTACGTCTGCGAAGCAGCGGCCTTCTATTCACTTTCAGTCATGGAGCCGATTGCACTCAGCTACACGAAGTTCCCAAGCTCTTTTCACTTGACCATGCTTTCCGACACCCTGCTTGTGACAGGGGGAGCAGCGGGCGTCGTCGCCACGTATATGCTTATAGACAGAAAGGGGAGACTCTGGTTGAACTACGTCGGGTATGCTGCGCTCATGGCTGTGGCAGTCGCGATTTACTCGTCCAGGGGACCGCAGGCCTTGTTCCACGTGATCCCCTTGGAGTTCGCAGCACAGCTTGTATCCTGGTTTGGTCCCAGTGTTACCGCAAACATAATCCTTTCAGAACTCTGGCCTCCTGAGGTCACGGGTACGGCGGCCGGCATTTCTTCTGCAGCCGGAAGAATAAGCGCCATAGTGTCCACGATAATCTATCCCATGTTGGTGCTAAACTCAGGCGTAGGCGTCTCATACCTTTATCCCGCTGCCTTCGCCTTGGCTGGCCTCATATTCACTCGGCTTCTCGGGGTGGAGACGAAGCCTGATGCAGACAGGAAACCCTAATACATTCAGGCGTCAGTCGCAAGCTATGGGCAAGCTCGTGCTGCACAGGGAGCCGACGGGCGAATCCGTAGAAATCGACGAGCCTGTGACCTCCCATGTTGAGCCCGGAAAGATCAGAGAAGAGCTGGGACTCCCCGAGTACATAGATGTTTCAAACACCGTGGTGGCACAGGCATGTGTCATGCTATGGCATGTAATGCAAAGCGTAGCAGCCGGCAGAAAAAGGGAATCACGTGAACCAGATTGTATACCACTTCTTTTCGGAGGGTGCGCCGTTAAAATGCTTTCCGTCACATCGAACAAACATGCTCACTCCTTGAACAGAAAGATAAACGACTTGGATTTTGTGGTCCAGCACGGGCGAGGAGGAATCGCTCTCAAGCTTTTCAAGCAGACAGCGGTCACGGCCGGAAACAGATTCACGTGTTTTGAGACTAGGTCGGACGAGCTGTTTAACAGCCTGCATTTCGGAGAACGCTTTAGACTGCACTTCCTAGAGGCGGTTCATAACGGCGTGGTCCGCACAAGCAGAATCGATCTCATCAGCGGTAAGGCCGATTTCTGTCACACAGTGAGGTTTTCAGACGAAGACTTCTCATCGCCTCGGGCATCTTTATATTCGGTCAGCCCAGAAAAGCTGGCCTTACTAAAACTTCAGGTAATTTCTGCACATCCAAGCCAAAGCTTGGAGGCAGTCAGAGCCCATAGCCAGTCTTTCAGGCTGCTTCAATGGAACCCTTTCTCTGGAAAGAAAGTTGTTCTGGGAATGGAACTCAAAGACGCACTTGACGTGTTAGCTCTTTTTGTGGACTCCCATCTGGAGGACGCTCGGGCTCCGCGGTTTTCTGCAGAAAAGTTCGCGAAGATTATCGGACACGACAAGAAGCTTGCGCTGACGGTTAGACTCAACTTAAAGCAGATAGTAGGTAACAACGTGTTCTTGGAGTCGGTCGGTCTATCACGCTCAGAGATTATGTTAACCGAAGACACAGTGGAAGACGTTCTCAAGAAGCTTCCCGCAGTAGACGAAAATTGGGGGAAGCCATGGTGGAACACGGATGTGGAGTCGCCTTGACATTGAGGCCTACTGCTTTCACAGACAGGACTGGTGACTGATTGCGTCCTCGCATCAGAAATTCCTCCTTGTGGCGGATTTACATGGATCTGAAACCGTCTTCCGGAAGCTCTCCAACAGCGCCGGCTTCTATAATGTGTCTAAGGTTGTTGTCGCAGGAGACCTAACCGGGAAATTGCTGATACCGGTGGTTGAGTCTCAGGGCGCCCTGAGCTTCAAATATTACGACGAAACAAAGACCGTAGATCGAAGGAATTTCGAAGGCTACGCCAAACAGATAAGGTCAATGGGACACTACTATAGGATAGTGTCGAAGGAAGAATACGCGGAACTGCTCTCAGAGCCCTCAAATGTAAGAAAGGCATTTCTTGACGCGATGATCGAATCGCTTCATGATTTCTTCTCACTTATCCGTGAAAGGTTCGGAAGTCGAGGAGCACAACTGTATCTTATTTCAGGAAATGATGATTACCCTGAGGTGGAACGCTTCATAAAAGAAAACGATGACCAAGTCATAGTTGACTACGAGCAAAAAGCGGTTGAATTCTGGGACAAAACAATCATCGGACTGGGCTATTCCAACCCTACTCCATGGAAAACACCCAGAGAGCTAACGGAAGATGAGATTTTTTCTAGGCTGAAACAAATTCTGTCAGGTCTTGATGCGCGTAAAACAGTGTTGGTTGTTCACGTTCCTCCGTTCAATACACTCATAGACAAAGCGCCCAAGCTGAAAGATTTCAAACCGATTGTAAGCGGCGGCCAGCTTGAAATGGTGTCAGTGGGTAGCACAGCGGTCAGAAAAACCATCGAGGAGTTCGAGCCGGTCGTCTCCTTGCACGGGCATATACATGAGTCAGGTGGATTCGACGCGGTGAGGGGACTTTCGGGAGCCAACGTTCACGTATACAATCCCGGCAGCGAATATTCCTCGGGCATCCTGCGTGGCGTTCTACTGGAGCTAAGATCAGACGGCTCCGCCACACATCACTTTGTGAGAGGCTGAGCCGGTTTTCTTGGAAACTGGACAAGCCAATGTCTCCCATCTCGTTTGATAAAATCATCCGACTCCTTCGGCCCCCAGGTCTTCTGGTCGTAAGCGTGGACAAGCGTATCCTCTTGCATCAGAATGGGTTCAACTATGTTCCAAGAGAGCTCTATTTCGTCACTCCTTGTAAATAGAGAAGGATCGCCTGCAAGCGCGTCCAGAAGAAGTCTTTCGTATGCATCGGGGAGTTGTTTGTCGCTTAGCTCAGAGTATTTGAAGGTCATGTCAACTGGTCTAGTAACCATCCCCGCGCCCGGTTGCTTCGCTTCAAACCTCAGATTAATACCCTCGTCAGGCTGAATCCTTATCGTGATCCTGTTAGGAGACGATTCCTCATTTCCGAAGAGAAGAAGCGGAACCTCCTTGAACTGAACTGTGATCTCCGTGGTCTTGAGCGGCATCCTTTTACCAGTTCTCAGATAGAACGGGGTTCCAATCCATCTCCAGTTATCCACCCACAGCTTCACCGCTACAAATGTAGGCGTTTTGGAGTCTGGTTTTACCCCGTGCTCAGAAGTGTATCCGCTATATTGTCCCAGAACAAAATCTCCGCTGCCCAAAGGCCTTATCGCCTGAAGAACCTTTACCTTCTCGTCTCTAACTGCCTTCGCAGTGTATCTGACGGGCGGATCCATCGCTATAAGTGTAAGCAGTTGAAGCAGGTGGTTCTGTAACATGTCGCGCACCACGCCCGCCTGATCGTAGTATCCTCCGCGATGCTCTACCCCCAACTCTTCGGCAACCGTAATCTGGACGTGATCGACGTGACTTCTGTTGAAAAGCGGTTCAAATATGCTGTTGGCGAACCTGAACGCAAGTATGTTCTGTACGGTTTCCTTTCCAAGATAGTGGTCTATACGGTACACCTGTTCTTCGCTAAAGACGGAATGCACCTTGGCGTTCAGATCCTGGGCGCTGCGACTGTCACGTCCAAAAGGCTTCTCAATCACGATCCTAACCCACCCTTTCTCCATACGTGTGAGGGCAGCCTTACCCAAGCTGTCTATAATCTGCTCGTAAAGAACCGGTGGAGTGGCGAGATAAAACAGACGGTTCGGCTGCGCTGTTTGCCCGTTTGCGTTAAGCATCGCCGCCAACTTTTCGAACGTATCCTTATCCGAGTATTCGCCAGCTAGGTATCTGATTCTGGAAGCGAAAGTCTGCCACTTCGACATCTGTTGTTCGCCGCAATACTGCTTAACACCGTCAACCAACTCGTTTCTAAAATCCACATCAGAGTACTCTGTTCTCGAAACCCCTATCACACTAACCGAGTCAGGCATCATATCTTTCGAATACAGACTGTAAAGCGCTGGCACAAGCTTACGTCTAGTTAGATCTCCGGATGCCCCGAAGATAACGATAGCGGCCGGTCCGGTGAACTTGGGAACCATTATTTTTCGTCGACTCTTTTGACGCTGTGGCCTCCGAACTCGTTACGCATGGCTGCAAGGAGCTTGGCTGCGTAGTCTTCCTGCCGCCTGCTGACGAAACGCATTTGCAGCGAAAGTGAAATAACCGGCGCGGGAACAGCGTTGTCTACGGCTTCCTTAACAGTCCATCTGCCCTCACCAGAGTCTTCCACCCAAGGCTGAATGTCGCTCAGATCAGGGTCCTTGGACAGCGCATCCGAAGTCAGGTCGAGCAGCCAGGATCTTATCACGCTTCCAAAACGCCAAACCTCAGCTACCTTGTGTAAGTCGAGGCCGAATTCTTTCTTAGAGCGCAGAATATCAAATCCCTCTGCCAATGCCTCCATCATTCCGTATTCGATGCCGTTGTGAACCATTTTCACGAAATGCCCTGAGCCAGCTGGCCCCATGTACCCCCATCCTTTGTCCGGGGCAGGAGCCAATGTTTCAAATATGGGCCGCAGCGATTCAACCACTTCTCTTCGTCCCCCCACCATCATACTGTACCCTTCTTTTAGACCCCATATGCCGCCGCTTGTGCCCACATCAACGAAATTCAGCCCTTTGGACTCAACCTGAGAGGCCCTGCGCACCGTATCAACATAATAGGAGTTTCCTCCATCTATTATTGTGTCACCCTTTGAAAGCAGACCTGTGAGCGTATCTATCATCTCTTCGGTTGGTTGTCCTGCCGGAACCATCACCCAGACATATCTGGGCTGCTTCATAGCTGAAGCAAGCTCCTGCAGAGTGTTTGAGGCGGTTATACCGGGCTGCTCGGAGGCGAGTTCAACCGCCTTCTGAGCAGTCCTGTTATACACCAAAACATTGTGTCCGCCTCTGGCCAGTCGGCGAGCTATATTGGCGCCCATTCTGCCCAACCCAACTATCGCTATCTGCATCCCGCTTCTCACCTAAACCAGAACAGGCTTCGGGCAGTAATAAACTAGAGCTAAATGCAACTTGCAAGGAGCTGTACTGTTTGAACAAGTTTAGAGCGCTTGACCTCGAGCGCGTACACTTTTCTACCAACAGATTCCAGTGCTTTCCTGTCTCCGAGCGCCTGAGCAAGTTCCAGTACGCCGAACGTTGTTGACGAGTTCTCGCTTCCAGCCTCGTCCGGTATAGGGCAGTCTTCTCCGCCAACGGAAACCAACTGAACGAACACGCCTTTGCCGCCATCTCCCTTGTGCAGCTGGCCGGTTGAATGTAGAAAACGCGGACCATAGCCAACTGTGGTGGCAACACGATACCTGTTTCTGATGCCTGTTCTCAGTTTTTCGAGGACAGAGCTGGAGTCTGCGTTTTCATCGGTGTAAGCCTGAATTGAAACGTAGCCGTGTTCGCGAACGCCTGAAAGAAAACGCCTGAAAGAATCTTCTACCGAGCTTCCCCCCGCGGAACTATAGACGCTGATGCCGTCCAGTGTGAACAGAGGTGCGGGCCTGTTCAGCTTACCGGTAGACAAATATTCTGAAAGCATTTCCCTTGCAATTCGTTTGGAGAGCTCTACATTCGGCTGATCGAACGGGTTAATTCCGATGACCTTCCCAGCAACAGCCACCGCGAACTCCCATCTGAATATCTCTGCCCCAAGATCGTAGTTGTTGTTAATCTTGAACTTAATTACAGGGTGCCCGGCCGCTGCGAGCTCATCCAGTTTTTGCTGCGTCTCCACGTTCCCTCGGCCCACGTATACGAAGAATCTGTCACGCGAATAGACCGAAGGATCGCCCAGCTCTTCTCCCACAACCGGCAGAATTCCTTTCCCGTCCTTGCCGGTGCTTTCCGCAACAAGCTGCTCCAGCCAGTCGCCGAAAGACGAGAACTCTGGGTCCGTCACTATGGTAAGCTTGTCGATGCCGCGCTGGGCCAGGGAGCCGATTGCTGCTCCTAGCCTGAGACCCGGGTTCGCGGATAAGTCGGGAAGACGGCAGAGTCTTGCAATGTCGCGCGCCTCCAGCAGCAGCCACCTGACATTGGCTGCCATAACGGCTGCCGGCACAAGACCGAAATGAGTGAGAGCAGAGTATCTGCCTCCCACTTCGCTATCCGCCAAAAAGCACGCGAGAAACTTTCTTTTCTCAGCTAGCCGCTGAAGCTCTGTGCCCGGGTCGGTTATCGCTATAAAATGGTTGGAAGCCTGGTTTCCCAACGACCTTTGGGCGGCAGAATAGAAGTGTTTGAAGAGGGATAGAGTTTCAACCGTACCACCCGACTTGCTTGAAACAATGTAAACAGTTTCCTCGGGCACGAACAGTTTGGAATATCTGAGTATCTGCACAGGGTCTGTTGAATCAAGCACATCTACCACGATACCTCCGTTGGTTTGACCGAAGATCCTGGAGTACATTCTGGGCGCGAGACTTGAGCCGCCCATTCCAAGGAGCAGCGCGCGGCTGACTCCCACAGATCGAAGGGTTTTCAAAAATTCCTCAAGTCTATGTGTTTCCTGGAGCATGCGGTCAGGGAGCGTCAGCCAACCAAGCCTGTTAGACACTTCCTGAGGTCCTTTGGACCAGAGAGTATAGTCTTTGGACCATATCTTTTCTACACAGTCTATGGACGCCAGTTCGGAGGCCTTGTCGTCCACATCCGAGGCATAGGAGCCGAAACTTTCGGAAGCACGTATGGAAGCTCCTTTCAACGACGCTCTCTTCTTGTCTATGCTTGCAACCGCCTGCGACACGGAGTCGGAGAACGCTTTGACACCGTCTTCAAGGAGCTTCTGGGTCACTTCCCCTAAGTCTATGCCCAGCTTTTCAAGCCGATCCAGCTGGTTTCGAGCTTCTTCTAAGCCTACTTCCAACGTGTTTGAAACCCTACCGTGATCCAGTAAGGCGTCCAAGGTCTGAGGGGGAACCGTGTTAACAGTATCGGGTCCTACGAGGCCGTCGACATATAGTGTATCAGGGTAAGACGGATTCTTGGTTGAAGTACTGGCCCAAAGCGGGCGCTGTACTCTCGCGCCCTTCGCCTTAAGCCTGTCCCATCTTTCGCCGCTGAACGCCTGCTTAAAGTGTGCGTAAGCGACCTTTGCGTTCGCGATTGCAATCTTTCCCTGCAGAGTCCTGTCACCCTTCTTTTCAAGCTCTTTATCAACAAGCGTGTCCACTCGACTCACAAAGAACGAGGCTACAGAAGAAATCTTGTTCAGGTTCCCTCCCTTCGAAGCCAGATCCTCTAGACCCGATAAATAGGCTTCAACTACTTCCTTATAGCGTTCAACCGAGAAAATCAAAGTCACGTTGACGTTGACTTCTTCTGCGGTTAGCCTACGTATCGCGGTGAGACCGGCCTTCGTTGCCGGAATCTTGATCATCACATTGGGGCGCGCGAGCCTTCTCCAGAACTCTTCGGCTTCTCTGATCATCGCCTCCGCGTCATCGGATATTTCCGGACTAACCTCTATGCTCTGAAAGCCGTCCGAGCCCTGAAGTCTGTCGAATACAGGTCTGAACACGTCAGCGGCGTCGCCAACGTCCTCGAGCATCAGCTCAATGAATATTTCCCTGGACGACTTACCCTGCGCCGAAAGTCTGGCTATTTCAGAATCATAATCAGAGCTTCCCGCTACCGCTTTATCGAATATTGTTGGATTAGATGTAGCGCCTCTGAGACCTTTGTCTACAAGGGATTTCAGTTCACCAGAACGAATGAAAGATCTCTTGATATAATCCAGCCAGATCGACTGGCCTGCACGAGCATAGGACTCAAGAGTAGCCATAGTCTTCAAACCTCTGCTCTTTGAAGCACTTCTTTTGCGGCGGCCACCACTGAGTCAACTGTGAACCCCAGCTTCTCCATGACAACCTGACCCGGCGCACTTGCCCCAAATCTATTCAGACCGACCACGCGACCCTCGAGACCCACATATCGCTCCCATCCTTTTGAAGTTCCCGCTTCGACGGCTACCCTCGCATTGATGTGAGGGGGAAGAACACTGTCCTTGTAATCTTTCGGCTGGGCGTCAAACAGTTCCCAACTGGGCATGGACACCACTCTTACAGGCGTGTTTTGCGACGCAAGAACTTTCGCCGCTTCCAAGGCAAGCGCAACCTCTGAGCCTGTGGCTATCAGTATAACCTTAGGATCAAGGTTGGACGACTGCCAGAGAATATATGCTCCTTTCTCAAGTTTAAGACTGGAGCCCAACTTCTCCCTGTCGAACACAGGAACCTTTTGACGCGTCAGCACGATCGCTGTAGGGCCACGCGTGTTTCTGAGCGCAACCTTCCATGCTTCTGCGACTTCAAAGGAATCCGCCGGCCGTATAACTGTCATATTGGGAATGGCTCTAAGCGCCATAAGGTGTTCCACCGGCTGATGCGTGGGACCATCCTCTCCCAGTCCGATACTGTCATGGGTGAAAACGTTTACAACTCTCAGATGGCTCAATGCCGCCAACCTGAGCGCAGGTTTCATGTAGTCTGAAAAAGTCAGGAAGGTAGCGGTATAGGGAATCAGCCCCCCGTGCAGCGCAATGCCGTTCGCTATCGCACCCATAGCGTGCTCCCTGACACCAAAGTGAAAGTTTCTGCCTCCTGCTTCGAAAGGAAAGTCTCCTGTGCCTTCCATGATCGTTTTCGTGCTTGGAGCAAGGTCTGCCGACCCTCCGACAAGCATCTGAAGCCTGCCGGCAAGCGTGTTTATCACTTTTCCAGAAGCATCGCGTGTAGCCATCGGCTTCGAGTCGCTGGAGAAAAGGGAGTCAAGAGCAGTATCCCATCCTGGTTCGAGGTTTCCTCCGATCTGAGCCCTGAATTTCTCGGCCAGGGATGGATGAGCCTTCGAGTAGTCTTCCACAAGTTCGTTCCACTCCGTTTCCAAACGTTTTCCGCGGTCAACTGCAAGCCGCATATGCTCGTACACGGCGTCCGGCACATAGAACTCCTTGTCAGCCGGCCAGCCCGCCCTGAGCTTTGATTCCTTTGCTTCAGCATCGGTCATAGCCTCTCCGTGAACTTTCGCAGTACCCTCAAGAGGGCTGAACCTGCCTATCGTAGACTTGGATATAATCAGCTTGGGCTTGTCTTCTCTTTCAAGCGAATATCTTATCGCGTCTTCAACTGCCTCCATGTTTGAGCCGTCAATAGGACCTACAACACGCCATCCGTATGATTCGAATCTTTCAGCCACATTCTCCCTGAACACCACGTCAGTTTTGCCTTCAATCTGAATTCCGTTGGAATCGTAAATATACAGAATTTTGCCCAGTCCCCAAGTTCCGGCCAAGCTCGCCGCCTCAGCGCTGACACCCTCCTGAAGGTCTCCGTCGGAGACTATTTCAAACACTCTGTGGTCGACGACGTCGTAGCCGGGTTTGTTAAACTGGTCTGAGAGAATTTTTTCAGCGGCAGCCATGCCTATGCCGTTTGCGAAACCTTGTCCCAAAGGACCTGTAGTTGCGTTTACGCCGGGTGTCAGGCCGTACTCTGGGTGGCCAGGTGTCCTGCTTCCCCACTGCCTGAAGGCCTTCAGATCTTCCATAGTCAGGTCGTATCCGGTCAGATGTAGCAGGGAATATTGGAGTGCGCAGGCGTGGCCCGCAGACAAAACAAACCTGTCTCTGTTGAACCAGGACGGATTGGTTGGCGAATGTCTGAGAAACCTGTCCCATAGAATGTAACCTACTTCGGCTGCACCCATAGGGGTCCCAGGGTGACCTGACTTCGCCTTCTGAACCATGTCCAGTGAAAGAAATCTGATCGTGTTCGCACAAAGCGAATCTATATTTTCTTCAGCCTTAGGTGAAGCAATTTCGGCAGTATCGTTCAAACCGTCGCACCCTCTGTCTGAAGCTTCGCGTAGCCGTAGCGTGCTGCTCCTATAAGTGCAGCCTTTTCTGTTGTAACCACCTTTACAGGTATTTCTGAGAGTATATTGGCCATATTCCTCTTATCGCTAAAGATGTGTATAAAGTCAACACTTTTCAAAGCCGGCAAAACCTTGACCGGTATGCCTCCAGCCAAGTAGACTCCGCCCGTTGACATCACCTTAAGAGCGAAGTTTCCAGCTTCTGATGCCAGTATGTCGCAAAACATTTCAAGGGCCCGCCAACACGCAGGGTATTTTTCGGGGTCAGCCAACGCCGCCTCGACTATGGCTGGAGTTGGATCCTGTTCGTCCAGTCCTTGAGGATAAGGTTCAGAAGAGTATTTGGCAGAAGCCCCGCGTATATATCTGTAAATCCTTGTTATTCCTGGTCCGGAACAAACTGATTCTACGTCCACGGTGACTTCAGTTGACCGCAGATAGGAAAGTAGCGCAGACTCTTCGTCATTTCTGGGAGGGAAATCGCAGTGTCCTCCCTCCGAAGGGTGGATAATCGGGCGGCCCCGTTCGTACGTGATGAATGCCTCTCCAAGACCTGTTCCAGGAGCAACAACCGCAACCGTTTCACCCGGTCTACTCATGCCTAGACTCAACGTGTGCACATCTGAATCTGAAAGAAACGGTATCGAATATGCAGTCGCATACACGTCATTTATTATCGCGACATGTGATGCTTTAAGAACTGATTTCAGAGCCAATTCGCTGGTATGCCACGAGAGGTTGGTTATCTTAACTTGGCCTCCAACAACTGGGCCTGCAACTCCGAGAGACACCATTTTGGGCTGCACCCCGCTTTCACGGATAAACTTTAGTAGAAGTTGTTCGAGCGATGCGAAGCCTTTACTGTGGAATGTGGACTCGTGTAGGAGGCTAGGCTTCTTTCCTGATACGTCATAGACGGCGAGAGTTGACTTTGTGCCCCCTATGTCTCCCGCAAGTAGGACAGGAGTATCGCTTTCACGTAAGGCATTCAACTATTAGCGACCGCCAAAGCTTCGTACTCCGAAACCAAGGAATGACTGCCGACGTAGGTGGGAGTTCTCTGGGAAATTGACGTGGGTTCAATCGTTAGGATGCGTCTCGCACCGTCAGAAGCCTTACCTCCAGCCTTTTCGGTGATATAGGCCATCGGGTTAGACTCGAACTGTAGCCTATACTTACCCTGAGGCGAATCTGAAAGCTCCGGGTACGCGAAGAATCCTCCCTTAAACAGTATCTGATTGAAATCCCCCACGAAGCATCCACAGTACCTTAGCTTCAGCTTGCGAGACTCTAGGGAGTCGACAAACTTTCTGAGTTTCTCCGGCCAAGCGTATCTGTGGCCACCGACACCGTAGACTTCGCCGGGATCGGATATTTCAATTTTCCTTCCCGTAGACTTGAACCTTTCCAAGACGCCTCCTCTCCCACTGTCAACGAATGAGAAAACACCCTTGTCGAGAGCTAGTACAAGCTGAGTGTATTCACCGTACAACATGTACATTGCCGAGACCAGTTTGTCTCCTCTGGCTGGAAGAGGTTCGCCACGATAGACACCTACGATCGTGCCCACAGGGTTGTTAGTGGCTACATTTGATGAGCCATCTATAGGGTCGAACACAACGGAGAATTCACCGTCAGCAGCACGTTTGGGTTCAGAGAGTTCTTCCGAACCCACTTCCTTTACCAAGCCGCTTTCAAGGAGAGTGGAAGCGAGTAAATCATTAGACCAGACATCTATACCAATCTGCCGTTCTCCGTAAACGTTAACTCCGCCCAGCGCCCCAAGTTCTTTGGGGATTTCAGCACGAATCTTTAAGCCGCATCGAAGCAATGTCGACACAAGTTTCCTGAAATCCTGATCTGTTTCCGAAAGCATCTGACCGAGTGAAACAGTGTACTTCTCAGCGGATTTTCCAGCATTCCTCAGTGCGTGTTCACTACCAGGGCTCATTCAGCACTCACCCGGAGCAACTCGCTGACGACCCTAATTAATGCTATCAAAGGATGGAAAAGCTGCAGTAAATAAGGAAGGTCTTTGAACCAGCAAGTCAAACACTTCCAATCGACTTAGATAAGGTTGCCGAAGAGTTGATCCTACTATATGACAGTCACCAACATCGTGAGAGAACGCGGTTAAACAGCCATTTATTCTACCGACTTCTTAACATCATCTTCAAACCTATCGATAAGGCGCCTTAGTCCCTTGCATATCTCGTTCACCTTTAGTTCAGCCTGTCTGCGAATCTTAGAAAGCTCGACAGCAGAGTAGACGTGACAGTACCCTCCACCCGGAAGACCGGTTGAACGTTTATAAACCAGACCGGCGCCGACCAGCTTTTGCAGGCTTCTGTGAGTGGTAGTTCTGTCCCTTCCAACTTTAGCAGCAAGCTGGTCAAGCGTCATCGCCCCCTGGTTGGCCAGTGTAAAGAACATTCTTGATTCGATCGAGTTCAAATTATACAGGCAGTCCAGCAGATCCGTGCACGATGCGTCAGCTCTGACAACGAACTGCACTCCACTCATACCGTGCACATAGATGATGACCCCATTCTTAAGTCTTGCATGGTATTGACAATACCATTATATTTATATTTTGCCCGAGTAAAGATATATCAGAAATGGAATACCGCACTGCAGCTCACTACTCGGTTACATCCAGCCAAAACGTTGAGACAGTCTTGCAGAGCCTAACCTCCAAGCTTGCCGAAAGAGGCTTCGGAGTGCTCAGCCAAATAGACGTCCAGAAAGTCCTGAAGGAGAAAACCGGAGCAAACATAGGACCATACACTATACTCGAAGTGTGTAAGCCGGCGTACGCGAAAAAGGCTCTGGAAAAGCAGAGATCAGTAGGTTTGGCTCTTCCATGCAAAATAGTTGTCTACCAGGAAGCAGCCAAGTCGGTTGTCTCGCTTTACAGACCCACGCAGGCTGTGTCACACGTAGGCGTCGAAGGAGTAGAAGAAATAGCCGAATCGGCTGAACGCGAGCTGAAGGAAGCGGTTGACACCGTTTCGGATGTGCAAAAAAATGAGTGAAGACACCGAACTTCAAAAGATAAGGGAGAAAAAGCTGAAGGAAATGATGACTTCCACAAAGCAGGAAGGCAATGCTAAGGCGGCCAACTATCCAAGCAGCCCGGTGCAGCTTTCGGACTCTACATTTCAAACTGAGGTGGCCAAATACCCGGTCGTAGTCGTTGACTTCTGGGCTCCTTGGTGTGGTCCTTGCCGGATGGTTGCTCCCATAATCGAGCAGCTTGCAACCGAATACGCCGGAAAAGTTGTGTTCGGTAAGCTTAACGTAGACGACAATCCGGTAACTGCCACTGAGTTCGGAATACAGAGCATTCCAACCATGCTGATCTTCAAAGACGGTAAACCTGTGGATGGAATGATAGGCGCTGCACCCAAACCAGTGATCGAAAGCAAGATCAAGAAGTTCGTAGCAGCCTAAACTCCTTACCCTCCCCCACTTCACTTCAACCCCTATTTTTCGACTTTAAGCACATGCCAAATATCACAGGCATCGTGTTCAAGTCTGTTGATAGTGAACCTCACACTGGAAGGGAAACAACCCCTATCGGTCACCGCACAATGTAAATGATACTGCAGCGCATTCAAGTCACACCTGACAGGCGCTCACATACTATTCACATACTAGGCGTAACCCTGACTGGCACCAGGGCTCATTCGCCGCACGTCTAAATTAGCATTCACTGAGTTTTGTGGGCGCCAAACCCAACATGTTTCTGTGCACTAATCCTCAGAAGGGACTCATATCAGCCGTAAAGCTAGGTTCTCGAGTAAACCGCTACGAATTCGCCTTTGTCCAATATGAGCGAACCTATCGCCTGTTTCAGTCTTTTGGCATCCACGCCCGGCGGAAGACCGGTTGCAACGCTCAGCGCGTAAAGAGTGAAAAAGTATCTGTGGTCTCCGTGGCCTCTGGGAGGACATGGGCCGTCGTATCCAATGTTCCCGAAGTCGTTCACACCTTGAATCCCTATACCCTGAACTCTATCTCTTTTCGGGACAGACCTCGGTAGAGACGTTTTTCCACCTTCCACATCATACAGTACCCAGTGAACAAACGTGCCGGAAGGCGCATCCGGGTCCTCGACTGTAAGCGCGTACGCTTTGGCACCGGGCACACTATTCCAGCTGAACGGCGGCGACACGTTAGCACCCCGACATGTGAATTCATCCGGGAACCTACCTTGGAAAGGGAAAGTTAACTGCACAAGTCTTAGCTTAACCGTACAAAATATATGTGTTTCTCAAACTGGGAGCTGAAACTAAATGTGGATCCGGATGAACACCTCGCGTGTTTACCAGTGGAAACGCGACGCGGACCCTATGATAGTAGTCACCTCGCTCTTTTTAAAGAGCTTTTACCGCATTTGGCCGGCTTTGGCTTTTCTGAGTGCTCTGAGCACCTCCGAGAAGAAGAAGCCTGACAAAACGAATGACACGCCCATCCCTATTGTGTAAACCTGATTGCTATAGTGTCCGAGGACGAACAGGAACCCCGACACGCCTGCAACGGCCACCCACACGGTTCCCAAGATGCAGTACCCGAACAAAGCTGGATAAGACTGTTTCGAAGAGTAAACTACAAGAACTATGCCAAGTAACCCGGCTACTATTCCGAAGGCAGAGTGCAGAGCCTGACCTATTCCACCTGGGCCTACTAAGTAAATGTAGACACCTGTCACCAGCTCTACCAAGAGAACCAGTAGCTCACCCATAACCAGCCCACGGAGCCTAGAGAAGGCAGACGCCTGATATGAGTTCGTTTCTGGCTGCCGCATACTCGTGGTCTGAAACTTCGATATTTTATCGTCCATTCTCTTTTCTTTTGTGGGGAGACATGTAAACCCAGCGTCCCACGTCTGTCAAGTCGCCTGCTAATCGAATCAACCGTTCCTTCTGTTTGCTTATTTCATGTTCATATCGGCGATCGTACCAACAGTTTAAGCATCCGCGAACAAGAAGTTACCCGTACCTTAATCTAAGATACTTCTTTTATCCTGCTTCGCCGAGTTCACCCACTTAAAGCCAGGATTGCACAGCTACGTTCACTGAGCTCGAACGTGTTTCGGACAACGCGTTCCTGCTCTGCAAACTCATCGGAAGTCGTAGCTTGCAAAACCCAGTTGGAGCCTTCGAACGGCAGCTTAAAAGTTGCTTTTTCGGTGCTAGAGTTGAACAGAAGGAGGACCGTCGTATCATGTACCTTGACGCCTCTTTCATCTGTTTCGTCCCCTCCAGAAAGAACGACGCCAAGAGTTCTTACATCCGCTTCTGTCCAGTCTTTGTCTGACATCTCTGAGCCATCAGCCTTTATCCAAGTTATATCCTTGACGTCGGTTCCCCTTATCTTACGACCTTGGAAGAAGTCCTTACGGCGTAACAGAGGATGCTGGCGACGAATCTTGGACATCTTTTTCACGAATTCAAGCAGCCGTGTCTTACGTTCATCTAGGTTCCAGTTAATCCAGCTTATCTCGCTATCCAGGCAGTAAGCGTTGTTGTTACCCTTCTGCGTCCTAGCTATTTCGTCCCCTGAAAGTATCATCGGGACGCCTTGAGAAACGAATAACGTAAACATAAAGTTCCTCATCTGTCTGTAGCGGAGGTTCAGGATTTCGGCGTTATCTGTGTCACCTTCCACCCCGCAGTTCCAGCTCACATTATCATCCATCCCACCCTTGTTTCCTTCAGGGTTAGCTTCGTTATGTTTCTGGTTGTAGGAAACCAAGTCGTAGAGTGTGAATCCGTCGTGACATGTGACGTAGTTTATGCTCGCATGCGGGCGCCTGCCGTCGTTCTGGTAGAGGTCTGGCGAACCTACTAAACGCGTCGCGAATTCTCCAAGCTGGTTCGGGTCGCCCCTCCAGTAGTGTCGTATAGTATCTCTGTACCTTCCGTTCCATTCCGCCCAAAGAACAGGGAAATTCCCCACTTGGTATCCTCCAGGACCAACATCCCAAGGTTCAGCGATCAGTTTAACCCGTGACAACACGGGATCCTGGTGTATTATGTCAAAGAAAGAGGAAAGTCTGTCCACATCGTAAAGTTCCCTGGCGAGAGTGGCAGCCAAATCAAATCTGAAGCCGTCAACATGCATCTCCTGAACCCAGTACCTCAAACTATCCATGATCAGCTGAAGGACCTGCGGATGACGCACATTCATACTGTTACCTGTGCCCGTGAAATCCGTATAGTATCTTGGGTTCTCAGCAAGTCTATAGTAGGTTGTGTTATCTATCCCCTTAAACGACAGCGTGGGCCCAAGATGGTTTCCTTCAGCTGTATGATTGTAGACTACGTCCAAAATGAATTCAAGCCCATTCTGATGCATGGTTTTAACCATCTGTTTGAATTCTGCAACCTGAGACGCGGGTCCTGGCCGACTGCAGTAGCCGATGTCCGGGGCAAAGAAGCCGATTGTGTTGTACCCCCAGTAGTTAACTAGGCCCTTATCCACGAGGAACTTGTCGTTTACGAAATGGTGTACGGGCATCAGTTCTACCGCTGTGACCCCAAGCGACCGCAGATGCTCTATAATCGGCTCAGAGGAAACTCCAAGATATTTTCCTCTGACTGACTCTTCAAGAAGCTGGTTGGTTACTGTCAGACCTTTTACGTGGGCCTCGTAGATGACTGTGCGGCTCCAAGGAATGTTTGGGTGCCGGTCTCCCTCCCAGTCGAAGTACGGGTCCACCACAACCGACTTGGGCATCTTCGACGCGTCGTCGCGTTCGTCGAAAGACAGGTCTTCTGACGCGTCGCCCACGCGGTAGCCGAACAACGTGTCATCCCAGTCTACTCTCCCACTTATCGCCTTAGCATAAGGGTCCAGGAGAAGCTTATTGGGGTTAAAGCGTAATCCACGCGGCGGATCGTAGGGTCCGCCAACACGGTACCCGTAACATTGACCAGGGAGAACGCCCGACACATAGGTGTGCCAGACAAAGCGGTCGCGATCCTTTAACCTAATGACCTCTTTGGGCTCAGAATCCGTGCAGGAATTGAACAAACACAGATCTACGTACTCGGAGTTCTCCGAATAGAGAGCAAAGTTTGTTCCATAACCATCCCAAGTGGATCCCTGGGGATAAAATTTTCCTGGAAGCATGCTCTGCTCGGATTCACATCGGAAGGGCTCTTATCAGGTTTTCCTGATATTTTTCGGGGAAGCCTTCTCGGCAACAAGGTTAAATCGATGACGTGCGTGCACCCAGTGTGTGGAGGCTTCCCGTCGGGGCTGAACTATCGGATGGCGAAACATTGTTCCGTGTATGGGCCCCACTTCACAAAGACGTTATTCTGAAAATCACTGACGCGGATGCCGTGAACGACGACGCGCGTAAATATGCCATGGAACAAGACGAAAAAGGATATTTTCAGATAACGGCGAAAGCGGAAGCTGGTAGTCTCTACCAGTACATTGTGAACGGCGTCGCAAGGCCTGACCCTGCGTCGAGATATCAGCCGCAAGGAGTCCACGGCAAGTCCTGTGTGGTTCCTTCTGAGTATGAATGGAGCGACCAAGATTGGAAGGGGTTGAAAGATAAACCCTTAATTTATGAACTGCATGTGGGCGCCTTCGCCGACACATTTTCCGGCGTGGAATCCAAACTCGAATACCTGAAAGAACTCGGGGTCAACATGATCGAGTTAATGCCAGTCGCCCAGTACGGCGGCTCGAGGAACTGGGGATACGACGGCGTGCTTCCGTACGCGGTGCAACACTCCTACGGCGGACCCAACGGTTTGAAGCGGCTTGTGAACAATGCGCATTCAGCAGAACTAGGAGTCGTGTTGGATGTGGTGTACAATCATCTAGGATACGAAGGAAATGTCCTCGCCGATTTTGCGCCATATTTTTCAACCCGATACAGAACTCCCTGGGGGTCGGCCTTTAACCTAGATGAAGCTTGGTGCGACGAAGTCAGAAACTATATTGTCTGGAACGCACTCTACTGGGTATACGAATACCACATAGACGGACTGAGACTCGACGCAGTTCACAGCATCTTCGATATGTCTCCGAAACACGTCGTGCGGCAGATTAGCGACGCAGTGCATGAGGCATCCACAAAGCTCGGAAGACGCGTTTGGGTGATCGCCGAAAGCGACCTCAACGATCCCAAAGTCGTTGACAGAGAAACCTACTGTGGCTGGGGTGCCGACGCACAGTGGGCAGACGACCTCCACCACGCGATACACGCCTATGTCACAGGGGAAAACAACGGCTACTATGCGGATTTCGGCGGAATAGACAGGCTTCTCAAGGCACTTTCAAACCCTTATGTGTATGATGGCGTTTATTCAGTTTACAGGCGCAGATTTCACGGTTCGAAACTAGACAAATTTGATCCCGGCGAGTTTGTAGTTTACACCCAAAACCACGACCAAGTCGGTAACAGGCCGAGGGGTGAGAGGCTGATCTCTCTTGTTGGCGAACAGAAGGCGCTCGCGGCCGCCGGCCTCGTACTCTTTTCGGCTTACACGCCCATGATCTTTATGGGCGAAGAGTACGGTGAGTCGTCCCCATTCCTGTTTTTCACAGACTTCAGCGACCCAGAAATCGTGGCCGGCTTAAGGCAGGGCAGGTTGAAAGAGTTGGGCGCAGACTACTATGATCCCCAGGATATGGAGACCTTTGAAAGAAGTAGACTGACCTGGAAACTGAACAACACTGTGCTGGAGTTTTACCGCAGAGCACTCAGTTTCAGAAGGTCTTGGCTTGAAACAGGAAATGCCAAGCCGAGCGTACGCGCCGAGGGGAAAGCCGTACTTTTGAGCAGAAACGGAACACTAATGATTGCAGTGTTCGGCAGCACACGCCTAAGCGCCGAGAAGGGTTGGAGACTGGAGTTCGCCTCAAACAATTCGTTCCCGCCTAATCTTGACGCAGAATTTGTCGTGTCAGAGGGATGCGCTGTATACATGCAGAATGCAGATAATGAGCGTGGCGGTTGAACTTGACTGTGCTCAGCACCTATCGTGTGCAGCTCAACTCGAGATTCAAGTTCTCCGACTTAGAGCGGATACTCCCCTATCTTTCGACGCTCGGAGTGAGCCACCTCTATTTGTCGCCGATACTTCAAGCTAAGACTGGGAGCGCACACTGCTACGATGTCACAGACTTTTCCCAGGTGAATCCGGAGCTTGGAGGTGAACAGGGCTTCATGAACCTCGTTGAGGCGGCTAGGAGACACGGGATGGGGGTAGTGGTAGACGTTGTGCCAAATCATATGGCACTTGAAAACCCCTACTTGTTCGACGTGCTTAGGCGAGGTCGGCGCTCAAAGTGGGCTAAACTCTTCGACATTCAGTGGGATCACTGCGGCAAGCTAATTTTTCCGGTGCTCGGCGAACCTTTCACGCAGGCGCTCGGAAAAATGCGCATAACCCGTCTGGCCTCAACGGGTGGCCAAGGCGAAGCCGGAAGATGGGTGCTTGCCTATGGCGGACTCGTGCTCCCCCTATGCGACGAAACTCAAAGAAAACTCGACGGCCTCGGCTCAAAACTTGGCCAACGCTCTGCCATCGCAGACACAGTAAGGGAACAGCACTATCGCATCGTTTACTGGAAGGATACAAAGAAAACCATCAACTACAGGAGATTCTTCGAAGTTAACTCTCTAATCGGAATTAGACAGGAGGACCCTGAAGTGTTTGAACTGACCCATCGAAAGCTGATTGACGTGCTTAACAAAGCAGGAGTAGAGGGTGTGAGAATAGATCACCCCGATGGCCTGTTGATCCCCAAGCAGTACTTAGAGAGGCTGCGGGCTGAATTCAAGGGAGAATACCTTGTTGTCGAAAAGATTTTGGCGGAAGGCGAGCCGCTTCCGGATTGGCCTGTGGACGGGACAACCGGCTACGATTTTATGCGCGACCTCAACGCGGTTTTCGTGCACGCACAGGGATGGAGACGTCTCCTCGGGCTGTTCCGAGACTTCACTGCAAGGCCGCTTCCCACGGTTTCCCGCGCCAAGGAAAAAGTGATCCGCCAGCTTTTCCAAGGAGACCTGCGCAGGCTGGCCCATGAGTTCGATGTTGAAGAGAATTCCGACTTCATGCGTCTGATTGAGCGCTACCTTGTTAAACTCAAAGTGTATCGCACCTATTTTTCTGGTTCTGAAACACCGGACGCTGCCAGTTTACGCGCCGTGGCTGAGACTGGAGACGACTTCCTAAAACTTGTCGATTTCGGCGGCGGGCTTCAGACGGGAAAACTCGAACAGTTTGAACCAGCGGTGATGGCGAAAGGAGTGGAAGACACGTTTTTCTACAGGTTCAATGCACTGATTTCCCTTTGCGAAGTAGGCGGCGACCCCACCGTCCCCGGCCGAGGTGTGACAGGGTTCCACGCCGGAAACGCTGAGCGACTTCGACGCGTGCCGCGAACTATGCTTGCATCAAGTACACACGACACCAAGCTAAGCGAAGACGTCAGGGCAAGGTTGAATGTCCTATCCGAGATTCCTGATGAATGGGGGAAAGCTGTAAAAAAATGGGCGAAGATGAATAGACGCCACAAAGAGAAAGGCCTGCCTAACCCGTCCGATGAGTACAGGTTCTATCAGGTGCTCTTGGGCACGTATACAGGAATGAACGCCAGTTACGAACAGAGACTGGTCGACTACATGCTCAAAAGTATAAGGGAAGCCAAGGTACACACCTCTTGGCTTTATCCGGACGCAAGGTATGAAGAGGCGACAGAAAGATTTGTCAGAAACTGTCTCAGAAACGACGCCTTCATAGAGTCGTTTACACCGTTGTGGAAGAAGGTTGCTTTATGTGGTTCCCTGAATTCTCTCAGTCAGATCGTGCTGAAACTCACGTCACCTGGCGTGCCCGACACTTACCAGGGTAACGAGACCCTGACATACAGAATGGTGGATCCGGATAACAGAACAAAGGTCGACTTTAACCTGCTCGCCGGCCAACTGGAGAAAGCACTTCGGAGGAAACCCGAAGATATGCTCGACGACGTTCTCAGCGGCGATCTAAAGCTCTACACGACAGCCAAGCTTCTAAACCTTAAGAAAAGCGCGCCCAGCCTTTTCGAGGACTACAAACCTATTGCCGCTAGTGGACCGCGCTCGGATCAGGTGGTCGCCTTTTCCAGAAACGGTTTGATCACCGTGACCTCAAGATTTTTCGCTTCGATGAGTTTCCCTCCGACCGGAGAATGCTGGGCGAACACTTACATAAGAGCTCAAGGCAACTTCACTGACGTGTTCACAGGGCGCCGCTTCAGCTTCAAGGGACAGGCAGATATGGGCGACGTGTTCAGGATTCTGCCTTTTTCCGTGCTCGTCCATGAGCGACACAAATGAACACTCTGAGATTGTGGCCGTATCAGGATACCAGGTAGCGTGGATTCCTGTTTAAGTTAGAAGTGTTTCAGGCGTTACGGGAACACTGAGCACACGTTTACCCACCGCTTTTTCTATAGCGCGCGCCAGCGCCGGAGGAACACCTATGGTGGGGCTTTCACCGACACCCTTAGCTCCGTGGGGAAGATCGGAAGGTTGCTCCTCGTAGGCGGAAGTGAAGTCCGGGACCTGGTCGGAGTGAGGTACGCCCGCGTCGCCTATACTGTATGTGAGAAGAGAACCATCTGCCCCATACTTTACCTCCTCATAGAGTGTTTGCCCTATGGCCTGAACAGCACCCCCAGCAATCTGAGCTAACACCATGGCAGGATTCAGCGCCCTTCCAACGTCGTAGTATGAAAGACACTCCTTAACTCTGACAAGGCCCGACTCATCAACCTGAGCAACCACCAGATTCGCTCCCAATGAGACAAGCGGCTTCTTTTCTTCTCTAAACACGGTGACATCGAACTCTCCTCTTAACAGATTGTCAGCAGTGTAACCTGAACCGCCTGTTGAACCCACTCTTTCTCGGGCCTCCGCCTTAAGTTTGCGTGCTGCCTCAACAATTGCTGCTCCGCCTTCAATGGCCGTTCGGCTCCCCCAGCTACCCACGCCCTTCTCCAAGCCATCGGTGTCGCCGGCCTGAACATCTATAAGGTGTTCCGGGACTCCGAGTTCCTTGGAGATAAGCGCCCTGATGAACACGTCGTGACGTTGCCCGTGCGAGTTCCCCCCGAGCCACACCTCCACTCTGCCGTCTCTGACAGCTATCCTAGCCCCCTCTCCTGGTTGGGTGGCGGGCACAAGTATGAATGACGAAAAGCCCATTCCCTGCCTCGCTTTCTTCTCCCTAGCTTTTTCCTGATACTTCATTTCACGCGCAGCTCGCTCGATGAACTCTCTTGAAGCTGGAATAGGTAGCCCCGTAGGTGATATGAATGGATCTGAAGAAGAGTTAGCAAGCCTGATGTTAAGCGGGTCTGCGCCAAGATGGTCTGCAAGCCTGTCCAACATTCTCTCAATCATGAACGCGGCTTCAGGTCTTCCGGCGCCTCTGTAAGGGCCGAGCGGAGGTTTATTCGTGTACACAGAGGTCGCTTTCACATATGCGTTGGCAATCGCATATGGGCCAGTGATTTGCAGCGCTATGAACGCTGGCGAAAAAGCGTTGAATCCGTTATAATATGCGCCACCGTCCACTACTATATCTGCTTCAACGCCTGAAACTTTGCCCGACTTTTCTGCGAACAGTTTGACATGGCCGTAGGCGCCTCTGCCATGTGGGCTCGCAGAGATATGTTCTGACCTAGACTCCACCCATTTGACCGGTTGACCGGTCTTCATTGCCAGGTGGCACGCTATGGCGTACTCCGGGTACATTCCACCCTTAGAGCCGAATGCGCCTCCAGTGTCCGTCTGCACCACCCGCACCGCCCCGGGTGGAAGATGCAGAGACTCACACAGTCCCCTTTTGACACTGTGCACGGACTGCGTGGACACCCATACCGTCAGCCTTCCACCCTCATATTTCGCCACCAAGCCGCGAGTCTCAATGGGATTGGCTGCGACACGCGGCATCACGAAATCGTCTTCAAGAACGATTTCCGATTTGGCTTCAAACTCGCGTCCCAACGTCTGAGTTGAGATAACATTGGATGAAAGGCCGGCGTGAATTGGCGGGGCTTTAAGCGACTCCAAAGGATCAAGCACAGGCTCAAGGACGTCGTATTCTATTTCAACCGACTCAGCCAGATCCTCAGCCTTGTATCTGTCTTCGGCATAAACTGCTGCTACGGGCTGCCCCACATAGTTGACTGCTCCCTCGGCGAAAGCCGGGAAAGGCGCCTTCCCTTGGCCTCCGAGCGCACCCTCACCCACAGAGGCCAAATACGTCTGGAAGTCCGAGTGGTTCAGGCCTCCTTTAACCGATTGCAATTTGGCGCGGGCGTAAGGGCTCCTTACCACCTTGAGATAAAGCATGTCGGGAAAAACGATGTCGTCCACAAAGGTGCCTTTGCCAGTGGAAAGTTTGTGAAATAGGTCATCCATGTTCGGTTGATGCTTATTGGGACGGTATAAATCCCACGTGCCCGCTGAACACGTGGCGGCTACAGAACCAACGAGATTTATCCGACCACAGTCAAGACGCTATCGTTTTGCCAGGCGGGCAAGTCGTTCAGCAAAAAGCTTGCATCCGCTCCGAGGTTTGAGGAATCTCACCACAGCAACCGTATCTTATAAAGCGAACGAATGGTGCTCTCTTCCAGCGAATTCGGGCGCGTGAATTAAGCTGTAAAAGGAGACTGCATCAGCCAGAACCCGTAGAATACGGCGACATCTGACCATCCTTGTACTGGTTCAAGCGCACTTTACCCGCTGGGCCTGCAAAACCCGGCAGCATCCTCATTTCAGGCGCACTGATTCAAGGCAACCCAGCTTAGATTGAAAGGAGCCGCCTGCGCTGTCAATAAATAGAGGCAGTCCATAAGAATAGGCTCATAACTCGTGAAAGAATTTGCGAGCACCCTTCCAACAGGACTTGAAAACTGTGTGCGGGGACTGCGTCCAGTTGGATGAAAGAGAGGCGATGGTACTTGAGTATGTTTGCGGCAGAAAGATACCTGTACGTTTTTCAGAAGTAAAGAAGGCCACCGGTTTCCACCAGGAAATCGTGTCTAGGATTTTACACAGACTAACCGTACATGGGTGCCTTGCAAAAAGTACTATAGGATACACGTTAAAGTGCAATTGCCCAACTTTCCGCGGCTGCTAGCGGCACCTGGTATCCGAGTCAATAAATGCATCTCCCTAGCGGTTAGGTTTGGAGGTGAACCATGTGGTAGAACATGATGCAAAAGATGCCTGTTGTCAAGATTGCCCTTGCTGTTGTTGCTGTGGTTGCAATAACACTCAGCAATCCAAGTAGTTTCTGTGATTGAGACAAACAGGCGGCAACATACTTGACAGCGCTGGCTCGTCAGCTTATTTCTGAACCCTTTGAAAGCTGAACAGGCTGAACATCCACCAAATGCGGATACTTTATCCCAGTACCCGTGTTGAGAACCACTACATTCTCCCCCGCCTCGATCCACCCTTTTTCCCTCAACTCAGCGACTGCGGCCACCGCCGCTGCGCCCTCCGGACATATGAACAGGCCTTCGAGCCTTCCGGCCTGTTTCTGGGCCTCAAGTATCTGCTTGTCAGAAACAGCTATTGCGCAACCGTCAGTTGAATATAGTGCTTCGAGTATCAGGCGATCTGCGAACGGTTTGGCCACGTTTATTCCAAAAGCAACTGTACTGGGACTTTGCCATGCAGTGCATTCACGTGCTCTCTTGTTCCATGCGTCTACGATGGGAGCGCACCCTTCTGACTGGACGGCGACCAGCCTAGTTTTGCCGCCGTGGATCCAGTCCAGTTCGGTCAGCTCCTGAATAGCCTTGTAAACGCCTATGAGGCCTACACCTCCTCCCGAAGGGCAGATAACCACTTCTGGAGCCTTCCATTTGAACTGCTCCATTATTTCAAGTCCTATCGTTTTCTTCCCTTCAACTCTGTATGGCTCCTTCATAGTTGAGGCATCAAAGAGTCGTTTGGATGAGCTGGACTTTCGCACTATCTCTCCTGCATCACCTATTCCTCCGTCCACAGTGTACAGTTTCGCTCCTGTCGCAGTGCACTCAACTCTGTTTATCGACGGCGCATCCTTAGACATTACAACGTACGCTTCTATGCCTGCGCGCGCACAGTAGGCTGACCAGGCTGCCCCCGCGTTGCCGTTGGTTGGTAACGCTACACGTGTTACGCCCAGCTCCCGCGCCTTGGAAACCCCTACCGCTGCTCCCCGAGCCTTGAAGGTTCCCGTGGGAAGACTGCTTTCATCTTTAATGAACAATCCGTTGACACCCATCGAAGGACCAAGCCGATGTGAGGCTACCATCGGTGAGAGGCCTTCGCCGAGGCTAACTACGTTAGAGGGTTCAATTACCGGTAGAAGCTCATGGTAACGCCATAGTGTCTTGTCCCTATTTTCAATAGAACCTGGACGGACGTCTTTGACGAGACTGTCGTGATCGTAGGTTGCGAGAAGAGGTGAGCCACAGGAACACACCGTGTTCAGGCGACCGGCATCGTATTCTTTTGAGCATTTTGAGCATCTCAGATTTCTGAGGTAAGAGAACATGATTCCACAGTCATCCCGGAGTCGTTCCATAGCTTTTTCCTTTACGGATTCCGCGATGCGCCGGCAAAGCTGCTATACAATCGTTCAGCTTTAGAAGCACCCGGCATTCTCTCGGTGACGCACAGATGGCTAGATGGCTGGTTACCGCAGCGTGGCCCACCTCATCCGATATTCCTCATCTGGGGAACATGGTCGGCTCTGTCCTTTCGGCCGACGTGTTCGCAAGATTCCTGAGGATAAGTGGGCACCAGGTTGTTTTCGTGTCCGGATCCGACCATCATGGAACTCCACTTGAGGTAGAGGCCCTGAAGCGCGGGTTATCTCCCCAGATGCTGGCCGAGGAAAACCATCAAAAAATATCGCAGGTGTTCAAGTCTTGGGAAATTTCCTTCGACAACTACACCAACACGGAATCCGAAGTCCACAAGAAGTTTGTGCGTGAACACTACATGAAGATATATTCACAAGGAGAATATATCTTTGTAAGAGCAGAGCAGATTCACTTTTGCCCCAGAGATAACAGATTTCTGCCAGACAGATTCGTGGAAGGAACATGCCCGAATTGTGGATACAAAGGAGCCCGCGGAGACCAATGTGAAAACTGTGGGCGACCATTGGAGGCTCAGGATCTGATTGATCCCCGCTGTATAATATGCGGAGGACCAACGGTGATAAAGGAGACCAAGCAGTGGTTCTTCGACTTACCTAAGTTCTCCGACTATGTTTCAGAGTACTTGGACAAGTCTAGGCTTTCATCCAATGTAGTCAGTTTTTCAAAGGCGTGGATTCGGGAGGGTCTTAGACCAAGGTCGATAACAAGGGATTCAAAATGGGGTATTCCAGCACCTTTCCCCGGTGCGGAAGGTAAGACAATATACGTGTGGATGGAGGACGTACTGGGTTATGTTTCAGCCGTGGTAGAATATTTCCAGAGACTGGGCCGAGAAGAAGAGTGGAAGGAGTACTGGTTCCGTGGGGACTCTAATACTTCGTTCTTCATAGGCAAGGACAATATCCCGTTCCACAGCATACTTCTCCCTTCGCTTCTGCACGCATCCGGTGAACCCTATACTACTCCAACCCTGATCAGCTCAACAGAATTCCTAACCTTCGGGGGACAAAAGTTCTCCAAAAGCCGAAAAATAGGGATATGGTGCGACGAGGCGCTCAACCTAATGCCAGCGGACTACTGGCGTTACGTCCTGATCGCTAACAGACCTGAAACAGGCGACACCGACCTAGACTGGAAAAGCATTGAAAGAACAATCAACGGGGAACTGAACGACACCCTCGGCAATCTCGTCAACCGCACTCTTGTGGGCGTGCAGAAATTTTCGGGAGGAGAATTTACACTCAACTCGTCAGAGCTCACAGATATGGAAAAGAAGGCGGTTGAAGATATGGTGCGTAGACACGATCGAATAGGCGAAAATTACGCTTCTGCGGAGCTCAAGTCCGCTTATAAGGAAGCGCTTGAACAAGGATTCTACGCCAACAGATACCTTAGCGACAACCAGCCCTGGAAGACCTATTCTTCCGATAGGCAGCGCAGTCTTAGAACACTTTACGTCGCTTTGACCGCCATCAAACTTCTGTGCTTGGAGTTATATCCCATTATACCCAAATCCTGCGAATTAATGGCGAAACAAGCCGATCTCTTCAAAAACTCGGACACGGCTTGGACCTGGAAAAACACCGGACTTGACCACGAGCTGCCGATAAGAGTGGACAGGGTTTCACCCCTCTTCCATAAAGTGGAGGCGACCAAGCTGATTGAATCCCTCAATACATCTCGTTCGCCTAAAGCAACGGGGCGATTCTAGTCAAAACTCCCGGTCCTGTTTGAGCGGCAGACACGAGTAACTTGGTTCACCGTATACTTTTGACCTGCCGATAAAATGTAAGCCTCTGTGACCCAAACCAAGCGCAACAACCTAAGCAGAGCGACCGGCCTGCAGTGCATGGTAAATCATAGGTAGAGAAACATCGTACCTGTATGTTATGTTGCTGTGCGTGTCGTCGAATTCTTCGTAGTAGTGCCCTATGTTGAGTTTCTTTAGCTTCGAATGCAGTATCCTTGCGCCCCAGTGAAGGTTGAATTGGTCTCTTGTTCCGCAGTCAATGTATATGAGCCTCAGTTTTCTGAGGTTGTCAGCGTATTTTTCAACCATTCGTGTTGGATCCCATTCGAGCCACCTGTTCCATACATCATATCTGAATTCCCCTGAATCGAGGTCGAACGGCAACTCCACGCCGAGTTCCTCTTCAGGGTTGGGCGAATAGTGAGCTGCCATTGCCAAAGTGTTGAGCGGCGCCATATCTTCCGGGCTATGTCGGTTTGGCTTCGACCAGAAGTGCTCGAGCCATTTCGCGGTTCCACCCGCCTCTCTGAATGCGTCAAGCGCCTTAGGGAAATCTGGGAGATAACAGTATTCGAAGGCAGAGTCGCCGCTATGGTCTGCGAGCGCCCCGAACACATCAGGGTGGCGCATTCCAAGAACGATAGAACCGTAGCCGCCCGACGATTTACCCCATACTGCACGAGCAGCCACGTTGTAGTTCTGGTCGATAAAGGGCACGATCTCGGTTACGATATAATCTTCGTAGTTTCCTGTTGCACTCGAATTGATGTACTGATTTCCTCCCATTTTCGTAAAGCAGTCCAAAAGCACGAGCAGCATGGGCCCACACTTACCTTCAGCAATCAGTCTGTCCATTCTCTGCTGGATGTTTTCCGAAAAAGGATCCCAGTTCAGCAGGCTTCTGCCGGTGCCTCCGAACCCCACTAGGCCGAACACCGTCACGTAGCCTTCGCTGTTTGAATCCGAATAGCCTGCGGGTAGGTAAACCAGCACATCTCTTTCATAAGGGTCTCGCAGGGGATTGTTTTTTAACACCTCGCTTTCGTATCTGTGGACAACGATTTTACTTTCCATGGCTACCAGGATGCCCTATTTGACTTAAGGGTGCCTGAACGTCGTCCCGACTTGCCTTACGGCCCAGGATACCTGATTCTTTCTCCGTCTACCACGGCGAAAGAGGTTAAGTTGTGTTTCCTCCTAACCTTGTTGCTCATCAGATGTGTAACGTCAAAGCCTCTAACAAGCAAGGCGTCTGCAATAAGCGAACGATGGCACCTCCAAGGCAGGGCCTCAGCGCACATGAGTACAATACCTTCCCCCGCACCTGACGACAGAAGAGTAATCAATTTCTGAAGGCACTTCTCGAACTCTGTTGTTGACATGTAATCCGCATATCCTCTGAAGGACAGGTTCTTCCATCCAATGTTTGAAGAATCCTTTCGGGGCCTACGTAGTCCTCCTAGACAAGGGAAATGCACGTATTCGATGCCGTTCTCTTCTAAAGAAATCTTAAGAGAGTCTTGGTTATACTGTGGATTAGCCCTTGACCTGGGAATAGTCCTTACTTCGATTAGGGTCCGGACTGAGTTGTTTCTCAGAGATTCTAGGAATACTTCTATTGGAAGCGTCGAATGACCTATGGTATACACCACATCTCTATGGTTCACATTATATCAGATATCGCGTAGGGGTAGGAAATCCTTTTCGCCTCAAGCGGAAGTGATTGATTCAACCATCACCTCTCACACAGCATCAACATGAGCCAGTAGCGAGAAACAGTTCGCTAAAAGCAGTTTCCAAGGAAAATCGGTATAAGGCATCACCTTTGAGGGTTTTTAACGTGGACAACCAAAGCCGTAAATAACCGCACCAGCAGACTGACTGTAGAGAACTTTGGAGTTAAACACCTCCAGGTACCTTGAAACATGGGAGACCTTCTCAAGGATAGGAGAATCGGCCTCAGGCGTAAACAGGCTTGCGCTTAACGAACATGACCTTAGGGTAAGAAATTTCCTGGCAGGCGAACTGTCGTCGATAGGCGCAGAGGTTCGTTCGGACAATGCGGGCAACATCTTTGGATCACTGGGGTCAGCCGACGCGGGCTACATTTTGGTGGGCTCCCACATGGACTCCGTATACGATGGAGGAAGATTCGATGGGATGTATGGCGTGGTTTCGGCACTGGAGGTTGCGCGCGCACTTTCTTCGACCAGAACACTCACCCGTGGGCTAACAGTCGCTGACTATACAAATGAAGAGGGAGCACGATTCAAGCCTTCTCTTCTGGGTTCAGGTGTGACTAGTGGTGTTTTCTCCCAAGATTACGCTTATGCAAGAACAGACAGAGACGGCTTTCAATTTGGCCGTGTGCTCGAGTCCTCGGGTTGGCTTGGTTCCGAAGAAAACAGGCTGCAACGCCATCCCCCTGCTGCCTACATTGAACTGCACATCGAGCAGGGCCCTGTGTTGGAGGCAGAGGGTGTGCAGATAGGTGTCCCTACGGGTATACCTACCATGGAGGTGTTCGAGGTGGAACTTCAGGGCGAGTCCAACCAAGCCGGTCCCACACCCATGAGCCAGAGGAAGGATGCGCTTGTAGCGGCATCCGAACTGGTCCTGTTTGTTCGTAACCAAATGAGGGAAGGAGACCCCGAAGTGCTTCGCGCAACCGTTGGAGAACTCACGGTTTCACCAAACGTGTACAATGTGATCCCAGGACATGTAACGTTCACTCTTGACGCAAGAAGCAACAGTGACAGGAAACTGGCCCAGTTTGAAGGGGCATTTAAAGATGCGCTCAAGGAGACATGTTCTAAGCACAGGCTTGCGGAGCATATGGAGCTTGTGGAGAGAGCCCAGGGAGTTGAATTTAACCCCCGACTTGTCGACATAGTAGAGCTGTCGGCGATGGAGCTGGGTTACAAGACCAAGCGAATGTTGAGTTGGGCAGGACACGACGCACAGTATATTTCAAGGATTTCACCTACTTCCATGATATTCATTCCTTCAAAGAATGGGCGAAGCCACTGCAAAGAAGAGTATAGTTCAGACACAGACCTTGTGAACGGGTTTAAAACCCTGTTAGAAACGGTTAAACGGGTCGATAAGGCTTAGTACTGTTTCATCCACTTTGAAGTGGGATACCGGTCAAGAGGTGCTCGTTGGAAGCCCGGTTACGACAAGATTTAATAGACTCCGCTTCAACTTGTAGTTGGCCATCGATGACTCCCAAGCTAGGCGTCCATCTGAATCTAAATTCGCTACGCTCGACGGGAGCAAAAATCATGTTGGGTGAAAGCAGAGGCATAAGGGGCCTCCTATACGTGATACTTTTGGTATACTTTCTGGCGGCCCTTGTAGCTTTGATCTTCAACATTCCCACGGTGCCTGCGATAAAGCTATCGCAGTACCTTTCTGGCCTAGTTGTGCTTGGACCCAGATTGGACAGCTCTGTGCAGTACGCTTTGCAATTTCTCATGTTGAAGGGCTTCTAAGAGAGAAGCGCACAGGCTTCATTGTAGGATCTCGGAAAGATAAAGTCAGGTCCAGATTGACGTCGACCGGACACGCAAAGCTAAATATGTAGATCCTTCGTTCCTGATTGACATCCAATGCAAAAGGCCGAACCAGAATCAAAGGGGTCTTCATTTCTAAACGAAAAAGTGGAACATATTTCGATGAACACGAGGGGCGTGGTTGAACTCGTAGAAGCATATTCGAAGATGGCTTTCCAAGCCAGAAACCTCGCCAACGCGTCGCGCATCTACTGTTCAATGCTTGCGGAGGACGACTGCACAGTCATACTGTGTTTGGCGGGATCGCTTTTCAGTGCCGGATTGAAGAAAATAGTGGTTGAGATGATACGAAGCAACATGGTAGACGTAGTAGTTAGTACAGGTGCAAACATCGTAGACCAAGACTTCTTCGAGGCTCTTGGTTTCAGTCATTTTAAGGGTTCACCTGCCGTGGACGACGAAGAGCTGAGACGAAACCATGTTGACAGGATTTACGACACGTTCATCAGCGAGGACGACCTCCGTGTCTGCGACGAGACAATTGCAAAAATAGCTGACACGCTTCAGCCGAGACCGTACAGTTCCCGTGAATTCGTGGTGGAAATGGGAAGATACCTTGAGTCACACGGAAAGACCCAGGATTCTGTGGTTCTCGAGGCATTCCGCCGGGGCGTACCCGTGTTTGTGCCCGCTTTCTCGGATTCAAGCGCTGGATTCGGACTTGTGATGCATCAGTCTCGGCGCAAACCCTGCGTGTCGATAGATTCGGCCAAAGACTTCTTGGAACTGACAAAAGTCAAAGTTGAGTCCAAGGAGACTGGTCTTCTAATGCTTGGAGGGGGTGTTCCCAAAAACTTCGCTCAGGATGTGGTCGTGGCTGCTGAAGTTTTGGGGAAGCCGGTTCCGATGCACAAGTACGCGGTGCAGATTACGGTGGCCGATGAGCGAGATGGCGGTCTGTCAGGCTCAACGCTCAAGGAGGCGCACTCATGGGGTAAGGTGGATGAAGGCAATACTCAGATGGTGTTCAGTGAGGCAACAATCGCTTTTCCGATACTCGCAGCCTATGCATTTCAAAAGGGAGCCTGGAGAGGACGCAAGCCAAAGAATTTCAACTCTATACTGGGTTAGTCGCTGCTTACGAGCTTTTTTCAGGTTGCAGCTAAGCTCTGATTCGCCGTAGAAGCGTAGAGATTGAAGCACCAACCATCTGACAAATTACTCTGTGAAGGATCCATCGATGGGAATTGTGATTTCAACTGTGCGGTAGAGTGAATTTATCTATATATTATATTATAATATCTATATATTATTGTGAGAAAATATATATTCTAGTTTCGTCGAATCCTGACGGTAGCGAATGGGTTCCGGCGGAATATTCAAGGAGATGGATCAGGCAAAGCTTTCCAAAGGTCACCTGAAGGTATGGTTCACTTCAGGGATGGGCTTCTTTACCGACGCCTACGATCTGTTCATAATAGGCGCGGTTATAGACCTGTTTTCGAAATATCAGCTACAAGGCTTTTCGTTAAACGGGGAACTGCTTGGCCTGACTCTTGCAGGATTTCTCGGCGCCTCCGCCATATTTGCTGCAGTTGCAGGACAGCTACTGTTCGGGTTCGTCGCAGATAAAATTGGCAGAAAAACCGTATACGGCGTCGAAGCCACGATACTTGCAGTCGGAGCATTGTTGAGCGCGCTTTCGCCGACTATTTTATGGCTGATACTGTTCAGGTTCATTCAAGGTGTTGGGATAGGGGGAGACTATCCGGTTTCAGCCACAATTATGAGCGAATACTCAAATACCAAAGACAGGGGCAAACTGGTTTCACTTGTATTCGCAAACCAAGGGCTCGGGTCGGTTGCAGCTGTAATCGTTGGCTTAGTCTGCGTAGTGTTCCTGCCTCCTGCGGTCGCATGGAGGATTATGCTTGCTGCAGGTGCTTTGCCCGCTATGGCCGTAATATACTTCCGGCGGAGGTTGCCTGAGACCGCCAGGTATAGCCTTCTCTCTAGGGGTGACACCAAGGATGCGGCGCTGGCTGCTGGAGTTGTTGGTGCATCTATTTCGGGTCAAGGGGAAGAAGCCAGCGTTCGGGGTCTACGTCTGAATGCGAAGGGGTTCCTAGCCAAATATGGAAAGATGCTCTTTGTAACGGCAGGCTCCTGGTTTCTGCTTGACATGGCATTCTATGGGACTGGAGTATTCTCGGGACCAATCGTATCAAGTATCGTTCCCGTAAGCTCGACGTTACCGATTAGGGATCAGCTCACGCGGCTTGTTCTGGAAGCGGGAATACCGTTCATTGTGGGTTTTGCCGGCTACTTTGCGGCGGCCGCCATGGTTGATAGGCTTGGCCGAAAACTGATTCAGCTTCAAGGCTTCCTAGGAATGACCATTCTGTACCTGTTGGTGTCGGTCTTCATGATTACAAGCGGGCTAAAGGTGATTGGCTTCTCTATCCCGTCGGGCCTCGCGCTGGCGGTGTACGCGCTGACATACTTTTTCATCGATTTCGGTCCTAATACAATGACGTTCGTGGTTCCCGCGGAAGTGTATCCCGTGAGATATCGGACGAGTGGCCACGGCATATCGGCTGCCGCTGGAAAACTGGGAGCTGCACTCACAGTGCTGTATTTTCCCACCTTTGAAGCCACAATTGGTCTCAAAGGAATTATGGGTTTCCTGGCCTTGGTGTCAGCAGCAGGAGCGCTCATCACTCTCCTGATGAAGGAAACCAGAGGGCTTACTCTCGAGGAAGCGTCAGGAGAGGAGGTGGAAGTAGGTGCTGAAAGGCACTAGAAGCCGTTTGTAAGGGGTGAAGGTTCTTGCAGGAACTGCAGAAAATTATTCATAATTATTATCTATTAATAGTTTCTTTAGATAGCCTTAAAGCATCCCTGTAACTCACACGTTTATGCACGTAAATTTCACCGTCATGCAATCAGTTCACAAACAAGACGTGCGCAACTCGCATAAGAATAGTGTTCTCTATACACTCCAAACGCAG
>JAVZLA010000004.1:0-47763 GCA_038883995.1 Thermoprotei archaeon
TTCAATCTGCATGGATTCCACAACTTGTTCAAAATCTGTTGTTGGTCCTTTAATGAGTATCGTGTCGCCAACAGTCAAAGGCGCTGTAAGCTCTATAACTGCAACGCTTATTTTTGAGAAGAAATGGGTTATCCGTCCAACTTCTACAAGGTTCTCTTCGCTCAAACCTTTTCCTCTCCAAACACAATTAAGCTATATTCAAATAAATAATTTACCCGACTTTTTGGGCTTCCAAATAAGTTGAAAAAGCCTTAACCACCTTCACTTTGACAGTTTTACCAAGCAGATTATCATCACTCTTAATAATAATCGGTTTATAGGCGAAATTGCGTCCAACCCAAGAACCCGAAGCCTTGCCAACTTCATCGACAAAAATTTCGCCACTCCAGCCAATCCAACGCTGATTCCGCTCCAAAGCAATTGCTTTAGCCAACTCGGCTGCTATGCTGCTTCTACGTTTAATTTCTGGCTTAGGCACAGAGTTTGGCATTTTAGCCGCAGCCGTTTTCGGTCTTGCAAAAAACTTTGAAACATTTACTATGTCAGGTTTAACATCTTTAATCAGCTGTAAAGTTCTTTCAAAGGCTTCTTCATCCTCAGTGGGGTAACCCACCATCAGATCCGTCGCCATCACGGTTTCCGGCAACTTCTCCTTAAACGAAAGAATCCTTAAGGCGACCTTGTAGGGGTCGTAGTGTCTGTTCATATCCTCGACTATAGTTGGACTACCCGACTGTACAGGCACATGCAGGAACTTGTATACCTGGCTTTGATAGAGTGTGTCAGTGAGTCTATCCGCGAAGCGCTCGAATCCGTTTGGATTCATCATGCCAACCCGAACCATATAGTTTCCTTCGACGTTTTGTACCACCATATCCACGAGTTCAGGCAGTCTGATGTTGGGAGGGCTAAAGTAGTCCGCGTTATCCATCGAACACAACTGAATCTCTACTGCCCCAAGTTTAACTGCCCTCTGCACGGTGTCGATAATTTCCCGCGCAGGTCTGGACCACAATTGGGGCCTCGCCAGTTTGGTTATACAGAACGAGCAATTGCTACTGCATCCCTGAGCAATCTTTACAGGTTGTATAACGCTGGGGGTAGCTGATGGTTGAAGCCGCGTTCTACCGTAAACGATTCTTCCGGGTTCTGAATGCATGGCGTCCAGTATTTCCGCGTGGTCGCCGCCAATCATGAGTACAGCCCCAGGCGCCTCCCTGACCAATCTGCCAGGGCGAGAGTTAGCAAGGCAACTTGTTACAACAACCCTTCTGCCCTCGGAGAGGAGTCCTTTCGTGAAAGCGATTATCTTGTCTTCAGTTTCATTTCTGACGGAACAGCTGAAAACGACAACGGTTTCAGCTTCTCCGGGCTCCACTATATTTAAACCGGAAATTCTAGCATATTCTTTTGCAGAGTCCGAGTCAGCCTTGTTCATTGCGCAGCCAAAGGAAACAAAGGAGACGTTTCCTGCAGACATGGTAGAGGAATATTCAGTGGATTTTTGAGCCATCTTCTATCTCTCTCATGGGTACAAGAAGCGAAACACCGCTAGCGCCCTCTGCGGCCAACAGCATCCCTCTTGAGGTTAGCCCCGCAAATCGTGCAGGCTTAAGGTTTGCGAACACCACGATCTTTTTTCCCACAAGTTCTTCAGGAGTATACTGGTCCCCTATACTTGACACTATTGTCCTGAACTCTTCCCCTATTTTGATTCGTAGTCTGAGTAGCTTCCTAGTCCCCTCGACCTTGGTTGCCGACATGACTGTCGCAACACGAAAATCCAGTTTGGAAAACGCATCGATCTCTACTATTGGAGCCCGGTCCGGTTGCTGTTCAAGAGCATCACGGAGTCGATCATAATCCACTTTCGCGTAGCCGAAGCGGGGCTGCTCCAACCATTTGACCGACGCCGGCTCTGTTATGACATTTTGAACACCGTCCACTGCAACGCTTTGTTCAACCCATAGAGAGAAATGTGTCAGAAGTGGAGATGTCAGTTGCGCCAACAGATGTGTTGCACGCACTGCCAGAGCCACTATCTGGGAACATTTTTTTCGATCCGAATTATACAGAGACCAAGGCGTATTTTGATTGAAGAATACAGAGCACGCGTTTCCAAGCTCAATCAGTCCTTTAAAGTATGTATGTAGTTCACCATTCAGCGCAGCCATCTTTAATTCTGAAGCCTTTTGCGCGATCATGTCCGCAAACGTTTGATCGGCTTTCGCCTCGCCCCCTGAAGTTTGTAAGCCTTCTCTATATTTTGAATATCCAAACTGAAGTATTTTCAGAGAGGTGCGGCTCATCTCTTGAAGTATAGTGTCAACTTCCTTCAAGCGTGACCAAGAATCTTCCTCACTGGAGTAAACGGATAACGCTCGGAGATGGTCACTATCCAGTAATTGACCGATTGTTCGAGCAGATATTTCTAACAGGTCTCCTGGTTTGGATGAAAGCGATTTACGTTCAAACACTCTTACGCTAGAGAAAAGTTTGAGCGAGCCAACGATTCGCGATACAGCATGTCCTTCCCAGCCGAAAAACAGCACAGCCTCAAAGTCCCCGAAGCTGCTTCGGTTTAAGTCTGACCTCGTGACATCTAGAGCTGACGACATGCACAAAGCAAGCATTTTAACCGGCAAAGATGCGTTAAATTTTCCATTTGGCTCCCTGAAGCCAAGACGCACTGGCTCAGAGGAACCATTTTCGGCCCCGTTTATGGTTGGTTCGCTTAGAACCGTGTTTGTTACCTGCACCGCCGTAGCCTGTGCACCACATATCAGGCACGTCGCTTCGGATATGGCCTCAGGTTCCAGATGTGCGCCACATGTAGGACAACGAACGAGCCCTTGAGTTTGTGAACCACATCTGGTGCATTTTCCAGACATAAGTTCAGGGCTCAGGTACACTTGATCCTGATTGCAGTATAATGCGAATGACTGCTCCAACTTGAGCTTGTCCTCTTTTAAGATTTCAGAAACGAGCCAGTTTTCCGTTTCCGTATATTTTACAGAATGCGAGGATGAATAGGCATCGAAGCCTATTCCCAGCATGTTGAAAACATTTGCCATAGCGGGCATAAGCTCATCTTCAAGTCTTTCTGCATCTATCCCTGAGCGTTTGGTTTCGAGAGTCATTTGTGGTGAATCCAGGAGAAGACCGCTGACCAACAGTGATTTTTCACTAGTCCATGCATTAATCGCCTTGGCATACACGTCCGCCTGTAAATGGTAATCGCGCAAATCTTCGAACTTAGGAGCTTCCGGCTTACGCCAGGGTAAGACCATCACTATTTTCTTGGACAACCTACGCCATCAGTCAATCTTACGACGACTGCTTTATAAGCACGAATAGCATCTGCTCGCTCCAGCTTTCATGACCCCGAAGCGAGTGTAGGTCCGAGTTGCCATTACTGTCTGCAGAAGTAGCCCTCGACCCAATAGAGGGGAGTTGGAAAAGGAACTGGTCAGTCTTGGTAGAAGGCTCCCAGATAATTGATGCTGGACACCAAGACGATATGCTGGCCAAATATCCTTCATATGAGAAGATAGGAGGCAGAGGCAGACTGATGATGCCTGCACTGGTGAACAGTCATACCCACCTCCCCATGACGCTGCTCAGATCACTTTGCCCCATCATAGACATGCAGGAATGGTTCGATAAGGTCGTTTATCCTAGGGAAAGAGTGCTTGACCGGAGAATGGTTGAGATAGGGGCTAAGGTTGCTTTGGCTGAGATGGCCTTAGACGGTGTCTGCGGATTCGTCGACATGTACTTTATGGAAGATGCCGTCATTAAAGCGGGCCAAACCGTAGGTTTGAAGGGAGTTTACACTTATGGCTTGGTGGACAACGGGAGCGAAGAAAAAGCAGAGAAAGAGCTCGCTACTGCTAGAAGCCTTTACAAACTTGTCCATGAGTTAGGGAGACCTGATGTCAAAACAGCAATAGCCCCCCACTCCATATACACATGTTCTCCAGAGCTTTTGCGTAAGGCAGCTCAACTTGCCGCTGAACTTTCCCTCCCTCTCCACATACATTTGGCGGAACGCGCTGATGAAGGAAAACTGGCAGAAAGAAACTTTGGTACCAGGTTCACTGGTTATGCAGACTACGTTTCATCCCTAGGCATGATGGCCTCCAATCTGTTGTGTTTCCATGGGACCCACCTTACACGACGCGACGTGGAGATGTTCAGACGTGCAGGATCCCAGGTCGTGGTAAACCCAACAAGCAACATGCGTCTTAAAAACGGAGCCCCTCCAATGGGGCTACTGGCGGACGGAAAAGTACTGTTCGGATTGGGCACGGATGGCGCCTGTTCAAACGACGAGCAGTCTGTGTTAAGGGAACTCAAAGTCGCCGCGTTGGTGTCGGGTTTAACCGGCTCTTCGACAATCGATGAATGGACTCTTCTGAAAGCGGCTACCAGTCCTATGTCTACTCTTTTCGGAGACACCGTGGGCCTTGGTAAAGGATGTAAAGCCAACATAGCGTTGTACAAGATGTCTTTGGGATTCAACGGCGTAGGCGACCCGGCTAAGGGTGTGATCTTTTCGCCCGGTGGCCTCCGATGCGAACACCTTCTGGTCGATGGGAAAGACGTGGTCCGGCAGTTCTCTCTTGTAAACGTTTCAGCCGACAGTCTTATCGAAGACTACAACAGTGCAGTCAGGGCCTTGGAGTCGAAGGTTGGTGGTTGAACTGTCGAGTACAGGCTCGATGAAAATGAGCTGGGCATCTAGTTTCATGCCCGTCCTTTCAGCGATCTCTGAAGAGACTGTTAGAAAAAAAGAATTCAGCGGCTTGCGTATAGGTCTAGTCCTACACATCGAGGCCAAAACAGCCGTTCTTGCTGCACGCATCCAAGAAGCTGGAGCAGAGGTATATGTTGCGGCAAGCAACCCGTTGACCACGCAGGACGACGTTGTTTCGGCGCTAAGCACCAAAGTTACAAAAGTATGGGCCAAAAGAGGTGAAACAGAGCAAGAATATGCCGAAGCCATCAGAAACGTGCTGGCGTCGAAACCTGATTTCCTAATAGATGATGGAGCCGACTGCATTGTGCAATCGCATTTGCTCGGCGTCAGCTCGATTAAAGGCGCGTCTGAGGAGACCACGACCGGAGTAAATCGTGTTCGTGCGTTGGCCGGACAAGGAAAACTCAGATACCCCGTGGTCGCGTTGAATGATGCCTTCACCAAACACCTCTTCGACAACAGGTACGGTACAGGGCAGTCCGCGCTAGATGGCTTGATGAGGTCTACAAACCTGCTTATCGCTGGAAGACAGGTTGTGGTCGCAGGCTACGGCTGGGTGGGTAGAGGAGTTGCGCAAAGACTTCGAGGATTAGGTGCCCGCGTGACAGTTACCGAGACAGACCCGGTTAGAGCCATAGAAGCGTATATGGAAGGATATACTGTGCTCCCCATGCAGGAAGCGATCGTTGACGCGGATATTTTGGTGACAACCACCGGAAATACCAAAGTTGTGACGGAGGAGCATTTTGAAAAAGCGAAGAATGGGCTCATACTTGCAAACGCTGGACACTTCAATGTGGAGGTTGACGTGGTCCACTTGGAAAAGTTTTCGAGTGCAAAAAGAGAGGTACGGCCAAATGTGACAGAGTATAGCTATAAAGGGAAAAAGCTGTATCTGATATCGGAAGGTAGGCTTGTTAACATTGCGGCTGCTGACGGTCACCCCGTTGATGTGATGGACATGAGTTTTTCGGGGCAGTTCGCTGCACTGCGCTACCTGGTAAATAACTGGTCTAAGATGAAACCCGACATAGCGACGTTGCCTCTTGACGTGGACCTCGAGATAGCCAAAACATTTCTACGTGCCCATGGGGTTAAAATTGACGCTCTTACAGAAGAACAGAAAAAATACATTTCGTCTTTTTAGGAGACGTCTATCCAAGCTTGGGAAAACTTAAATTGCTTCAGACGCGGAGGTAAGGCAGGGTCCGGTCGTATAGCCAGGTCAAGTATTCGGCCCTTTCGAGCAAATCCTCCTTTGCATAGGCGGGTTAAGGTAAGGTGAGGCCGAAACCCGGGTTCAAATCCCGGCCGGACCACATTCACACCAAATCATCCATTAAGGCTTTGGACAACTGAAGAGCATTTGCGAAAGCACCTGTAGACGCTTAGACACAGTCATTCCTTTTTCTTGATCTGGACGACGGGAGGATGAACAGAAGTTGTAAGTTCCACAATTTCCTCATTCTTAGGAAGATACGTTGCTGATGCAAGAATCCTCACATCACCAGCATCAATGTACACCAGAAAATGCTTTTGAAAACCCGCGGGAGGACTTTCCACTGTTGTAGACTCTATGACTTTTCCCTCATATACCTTTTCAGTTACAAAATGCGTAGAGCCGCATTTGGGGCATACTTTGCGAACCGGGTACAGTCTTAGTCCACATTCACTGCATGCGCCTATAGATACGCCACGTTCATTTTCACTCATGTTACATCACTTTGTAAACGGTAGAAACCGAATTGTTACCAAACCCTCCCATACTGACCGTGAGGGCGTTTTCAGCACGAACCTGTCTTGGTCCCGCTTTCCCAGTCAGCTGCATGTATACTTCGGCAGCTTGGGCGACACCTGAAGCTCCTATTGGATGGCCTTTCGCCTTTAGGCCACCGCTCGTATTTACAGGTATTTCTCCAGTCAGTTTTGTGGCGCCGTCCATCGCGCTACGCCATCCGCTGAATCGGGGAAAGACCCCTATTTCTTCCAGTTCAACTGCCTCTAGCACTGTAGCCATATCATGCACCTCAATAAGCTGCAACTCCCTCGGCCTCATAACCGCTTTTTTAAGCGCCCTGCTACTTGACTCCCTTACTGAGTTCAGGCTTAACCTCTCTAAGCGTTCGCCCACTGCGTGAGTATCTGTTGCCCCCTCCGAAGAAATAACTTCAACTGGCTTGGCTGAAAGCGATTGTGCGTAGTCTTGCGACGTAACCAGCACAGCGGCAGCGCCATCGCTTATAGGGCAGAAATCGTATAGCCTGAGTGGATCTGCAACCATGGGCGAACTGAGGGCCTGTTCTATGGTAATCTCGTTTTGGAGATGCGCATAAGGGTTCAGTGATCCGTTGTAATGGTTCTTTACAGCAATGTGCGCCAGCGACTCTCTTGGTGCGTTAGCCTTGCTAAGATACATTTTCGCCAGTAGTCCCGCATATGAGGGGAGTGTGACGCCAAGCTCTCTTTCAAGGGGATGGCAGAGCGAAGCAACCACCTTAGATACGTATGGGGTTTGCAGGGTAGACATTTTCTCTCCTCCGACAACCAGCACTCGTTCGGCCCAGCCTGAACTCACCATTCGAAATGCGTACATGAGCGCTGAGCCGCCGCTTCCACTGACATTTTCCACCTTCAGCGCGTAAGCGGGTTCAAGCGAAAGTTCACTCACTAGGGCGTTCGCAACACCGCTCACACCTTCAAACTCGCCTGAAGCCATGTTGGCGACCACGACTTCGTCCACCCTTCTTTCTGAACCCTTCAACCCAGCGTTTTCAAGACACGCCTGGGACGCCTGTGCCATCAGATCGACCACGCCTTCGGGTCTTTTTCCAAACTTGACAAGGCCAAAAGAACTGATGAACGCTTTGCCCAATCTCAGCCATCGCCTTTAACGTAACACTTAGGTGTTTTGGGCGCAATCCATTCCAGCACAGCATGAGATGGGTACAAGAAACTGGATGCATTTTCCAATCAAAACATACATATGCTTGATGTACGGGTCTACTCCCAGGTACGATCGGAGGAACAACAAAATGAACCCAGCGATCGATGAAAAGGAAGTCGTAAGAGAAGGAGGCGGCGCCGGAGAGGCGGTCGGTCTGAACGAATTCAACAGGAGACTATTCCTGTCTGTTTCGACGTGATACCGATGCATAAAATGCTCGCACCGTCAATACTATCGCTAAATCCTTTCAAAGCTCTTGAAAGCATAAGAAAGGCTGAGGCTTCTGGAGCCGACATATTTCACGTCGACGTCATAGACGGAGTTTTTGCTCCAAACATATCCTTCGGCCCTTCCTATGTGGCCGCGCTTTCAGCGGAAACCGATTTACCACTCGACGTCCACATGATGGTGATCAATCCTCTGAAATACGTTCAGGCATTTGCTGAGTCAGGGGCAAAAATGATCTCCGTTCACGTAGAAACACTCAGCCCCGCCTCCTGTAAACATTATCTGGAGATGTCTTCCGAACTAGGCTTCCAGCCCGGTGTGGCGCTGAAACCCTCCACGCCAGTTCCGTCATGGCTGAAAGACTTCTACGGATCCCTATCGTATATTGTTCCCATGAGCGTCGAACCGGGATTTTCGGGCCAGAAGTTCATTCCCACATCACTGGAAAAGATATCATCGATAAGCACGGAGCGTGCGAATGGAAGGTTTACGTTTAAGATAGAAGCAGATGGAGGAGTAGACGCCAACAACATAGCGGCGCTGTCAAGGGCGGGTGTAGATATTTTTGTGGCGGGTTCAGCTGTTTTCGGAAGTACAGACATACCTGCAGCGGTCGCGAGCCTTAAGCGTGCGATGGCCTCTGACATCCCGCGAGCCTTAAGCGTGCGATGGCCTCTGACATCCGAGACACGGCGCTCAAAAACCGTTAAATCTTGGGCCACAACTGAAGAAGCGGCCGGGGTGCCCGAGTGGTTAAGGGAGTGGCCTTGAGTGGCTTAATGCCCACGTGAGCCACCGTCCGTCAAGGACTCGCGGGTTCGAATCCCGTCCCCGGCGTTGCTACAGGTGGAAGATTCTGATTCAGACCACGCTCGACGAATTTACCCCTATCGATATGCCCGAGGAAGCGGCTATAACAGATTTGCACGTTCATTCGAGTTATAGTATAGCTACAAGCTTGAACATATCAGTTGAGTCTCTTGCATTCAACGCTAAAATCAAAGGCATACGGACACTTGGTACAGGAGACTGCCTCCACCCCAAATGGCTTTCACAGTTACGTGAAAAACTTGTAGCAACCGACGGTTCAACCTATGAGTACGGTGGCGTGAGATTCATAGTTACGGGTGAAGTGAACTGCGTCTACAAGGATAACGATTTCAGGATACGTAGGATGCACTGCCTGCTGATTTTACCGGACTTGGACGCCGCCTCGGCTCTTGCGAGTAAACTAAGTCGGAAGGCGGATTTGAGCTCCGATGGTAGACCCACCATTGGTGTCAGCGCACAGGAACTGGTTGATGAAGTCTATGCGCTGGGAGAAGACTGTGAACTGGTGCCGGCGCATATATGGACTCCTTGGTTTTCCGTATTGGGGGCCAGGAACGGATTCAACTCGCTAAAAGAATGCTTTGGAGACAGAATAGGGAAAATTCACGCGGTTGAAACAGGGCTTTCCAGCGACCCTCCGATGAACTGGACTGTTAGCTCACTTGACCGCTACACGCTTCTTTCCAACAGCGACTCACACTCGGACCACCCTTGGAGACTCGGCCGTGAATCCAACCTGTTATCGCAGGAATGTGACACTTATCGCAGCGTGCTCCAAGCTGTGAGAACAGGCTCCAAGCTTCTACTCACGCTTGAGGTGCCGCCAGCCTTCGGAAAATATCATTGGACAGGTCACAGAAAGTGCGGTGTCAGCATGTCAGCGGAAGAAGCTGTACGGGCAAACGACCTGTGCCCAGTTTGCCATAAAAAGATGACTTTGGGAGTTGAGGAGAGGGTTTTGCTGTTAAGCGACCGACCCAAAGGTATTAGGCCAGCAAACAAGCCCCGTTTCGTTTACACGTTGCCGTTGCACGAACTATTGGTAAATGCCTACAGAACCAGTTCATACACGGATCCACGTATCACTGACCTGTACAACGCGCTCGTGAAGAAATACGGAAACGAGTACAAAGCACTGTACTTTTCACCTATAGAACATCTGAAGCGCGTTAACCCCCTCCTCGCTTCATGGGTGGCGGGAATCAGGGCCGGGGACATCGACGTTATCCCCGGCTATGATGGGGTTTATGGTTCGCTTAGGTTGGTTCCTGAAACGTTATCTGGGCCAGAAAAGATGCGAAACCGTTAAAAAGTGCTACACTCTACGCGTGCCTGTGTCAGGGGACAGAAGCGAAGCATATGAAATGGGCATAACAGTCAAGAAGGCTGAAAACCTCTCTGAATGGTACCAACAAGTAGTCTTGAAAAGCGGATTAGGAGACTACTCGCCTGTAGCTGGATGCATGGTGTTCATGCCCTGGGGGTACGCCATTTGGGAGAGAATCAGGGAACATCTAGACTCCAAGATAGAACCCTTGGGCCACGAAAACTCCTACTTCCCGTTACTGATACCCGAATCGTTGCTTAAGCTCGAAGCGAAACACTTTCAGGGCTTCATACCTGAGGTGGCATGGGTTACAAAGGGCGGGTCCGAAGACTTGGATGAGAAACTCGCTATCAGACCCACCAGTGAAACAATCATGTACCATATGTTTTCCAAGTGGATAAAAAGTTACAGAGACTTGCCTCTGCTCCTGAACCAGTGGTGCAATGTGGTAAGATGGGATACAGGCTCCACCAGGCTTTTCCTAAGGACACGAGAATTTCTCTGGCAGGAGGGCCATACCGCTCACGCCACACAAGAGGAATGTGACAAAGAGGTAAGGACCATCTTGGATATTTATGAACGGCTCGCGGTCGAACTTCTTGCCCTACCTGTGATCAAAGGAAGAAAGAGTGAAGGAGAAAAGTTTCCGGGAGCAGTGTACACGGGAACCATAGAAGCCATGATGCCGGACGGCAAAGCTTTGCAGTCAGGCACCTCCCATAACCTGGGCCAGAACTTTTCGAAACCCTTCGAAATAGAATTCCTAGATAGGGATCAAACAAAGAAACACGTCTGGCAAACTTCCTGGGGTATAAGCACGCGTCTCATAGGGGCGCTGATAATGGTTCACGGCGACGACAAGGGGTTAATTCTTCCTCCACACGTAGCTCCGATTCAGGTAGTGGGTGTTCCAATATACTATAGTGAAAAAGACCGCGCCCAGGTGACAGAGAAGCTTCAAGGCTACTGCGACAGCCTAAAGGCTTTGGGCCTCAGAGTTCGAATGGATAACAGAGAAGATCGAACGCCGGGCTGGAAATTCAACGAATGGGAACTCAAAGGTGTACCGCTACGTATCGAGCTTGGCCCTAAGGATATAGCCGCATCGAAGCTTGTGCTAGCAAGGAGAGACACCGGGGCAAAGCTCAGTGTTGAAAGCTCGCTCTTAGTAGAGCAGGTGAGAAAGCTCTTGGAAGAAATCCAGGCTAACCTTCTTACCCGAGCAAGAGCAATGCTTGACAAGTTAATCACAGACATTCACACTTACTCGGAGTTTAAGGGCAAACTTGAGTCAAAGGGAGGCTTCTTGGTAGGCGACTGGTGTGGTTCAATAGACTGTGAGAAATCGATCAAGAATGAAACTGGCGCAACTGTGCGTGTGATACCCTTCGATGTGCAGCCCATCGGGGAAAAGTGCTTTAAGTGTGGAATGAAGGCAACAGTAAGAGCTTATTTCGCCCGTTCCTACTGATGTTGACAGTAGGGACCTTGATACCAGAAGAGCCTGCATGCTCATGTAAGGTCAGAGTTTGGCAACAAGCTTCCTGAGCGACTCGACACGCTGGTCATGGCCTTCTCTGAGTTTGAAATAGTCTTTTGGAAAAGCAGTGGAGCTGACAGCCGATATCGCTGAATCAGTTGCTCGGGCCAAAGCTTGGTCTATGGCTGAGCCCGTTAGCCTGCTTACGAAGTAGGACATTCCGAATATGTCTCCAGCTCCGGTTGGATGTTCTTCCTTGATATCTTGGTCGACGCGCAGCGAATATGCCGCACGTTTGGTGTGAACGACAGCGCCATGAGAACCCCTTGTCAATACAACTTCATGAATGCCTCCCTCAAGCAAACCTGAAATGAAGCTTTCCGGGTTGTCAACATCGTCCGATGCCAGTTTCAGATATCTGAATAAACCAGCATCGATAGGCGGAGTGAAATTGGCTACATTTCTCGACGAAGACATTCGCCTTGAAAAGCCCTGCACGTCAACCATGTTCACCGAGTTCCTGAGCATGGAGCGTAGGCTATCTTGGTCTACCTCATGAAATGTGTAAGAAACGTATGCTGCCTTCTCGGAGACGTTTAACTTGGCTAACTCGCCGGAGTAATTCATAACGCTTTCGACTTTAAGTATGCGGCCAGTGGGCGTATAGTTCACTTCAAAAGAGGTGGTCTTGCCGTCAAGAAAAAGCACGCTGCTAAGGTCTGCGCCCATGTTAGCGAGAGGCTCAAGCCATTTGTGGTCGAAGTCTCTGCCTACAGCCGAATAAATGCGTGGTCGAACGCCCATCCAGAGTGCCGCAAGAGAGGAGTAATAGGCTGGTCCTCCAACTGTTCTCCGACCGTTTATACGATCGATTGTGAACCCTGCCAACACGGCTATCTGCATAAGAACATCTACCCTATGTCACATCTTGCTTCGATTGTTCTGGGCTATCAGCCACAAGATTACATCACCACGCTTATAAACAATAAACATGTACGTAGGCAAGCAGATACCGCTTGACAAAGAAGCGTAAGAATAGGGGCCGTGCAAAAGGATCCAAAGGGCACGCCGAGTCTGTTCAGTGTGACGGATGCGGTGGATGGGTTCCCAGAGACAAAGCCATCCGTGTCACGAGAACCGTGAGCCCCGTTGATCCCCAGCTCGCCCGTGAACTCAGTAAAAAGGGAACGGTCGTTCTGAAAACCACCGTCGTCAAAAGCTACTGTGTAAGATGTGCCGTGTACATGGGTATAAGAAGTCCTCGTTCTAGAGATGAAAGAAAGAACGAGTTCAGCTGATATGGCACATGGCTTACGAGCGTGCAGTCCGCAACATAACGACCAATCTTCTCTGGCTCTACGTCATAGCATTACTTAAAGAACGACGCATGTACGCATACGAAATAGCAAAAGAAATATCCAATCGATTCGGCTTTAAGGTTGCAACAGTAACAGTATACTCCGTGCTTTATAAAATGGAGCATGAGGGACTTGTGAAATCTGCACAATCCAAGCCATTCCTAAAACCTTCTAAAAGATTCTATGAGCTTACCGAAAAAGGTGATTTCACATGGAGTTCAGCCATCGATTACATTGGAGACAAGCTATCAGCTCTTAAGAGGCTGGGATGATCCACCACCGAGTTTTGCTCTTCCGTAGACCAGCCTTTGAATCACCGTGAAATTTGAGAGAAGAGCGATGATTACGAACACGTAGAGTGCAATCTGAATAAACAACAAGGAAACAAGTATCAGAATCAACCTCTCCGGTCTCTCCATTATTCCAACTGAGCTTACACTGCTTGAACCAGCTGCTTCCAGCCGGGCCCGTGTATAGCTGGTGATAAGTGAGCCGATAAGGGCGGTGAAACCGACCAAGGCGGGCAAGTGCATGGTGAGCCATATTGAACCAATGATGAGCGCGTCCCCATATCTGTCGGCCACTGAATCCAACACTCCACCAAACACGCTTTGAGTTCCGGTAAGCCTTGCCAGCGCACCATCCAAACCATCGAACAGTGCTCCAAGAACCAACAGTAACGCAGCTTCCAAAAAGAGGTGTAACGTCACCGCCGCGGCCGCGAGAACCGTTAGAACCAGTCCCATAACGGTGACCCAGTTTGGTGTAAATCCCAGTTTGGCGAACACCTTTGCAGCAGCCTCGAAAGCCCCGGTAACGAAGGGTTTAATCCTGTTTAACATCGCCTACCACACGTCGACACAATCAACTTCCTCTCTGTAGATACCTTAACCCCGTGCAGAGAGAAGTTTGCGTTCTACGGTTTAAATAAGAGCATGCGTATAAATGTGAGCGTAGGGTGCAGTTGTTGTCGCTTGCGAAGAGTGTAGAAAAGAATTTGGGGGACGCTTTATCCAGGAAATCTGTTGTCAGCGTCGCAACCCAGAACTACGAAGACCTCATGGCTGCCTTTATATCACACAAATTAAACAGCAAAGTCTCCACAGTTTTCCTGAGAACAGGACTCGAAAACAAGGGTTCGCTTGAACGAATAAAAGAGTTCGCGGACTCTTGCGGCTGGCAGTACGACACTTTCGACGCAAGCTCATGCTTCGAGCCACTTGCCAAAGCAGTGACATACTCTGAAAAGGTGGACGCGTACCGGTCTGCCGTTGTTACAGCCCTAGAACAGATAGGAGTTCGCTATAAAAGCAGTGCGCTAGTTTCTGGCAATCTTTTGAGTCCGTCATTTGAAGAGGGGGCAGATCACTCCAAGTATGTCAGACTGAACAAGGTGAGCGTGCACACACCTCTTAGCGGGCACTCACTGCCTGTTCTTAACCAATTTCTGGGTGAAATGGGTTTATCACAGCACCTTTCAGTTTACTCTTTATCTAGAGCGGGAGTCGCCGCTCAGTGTATAGGGGAAGTTTCCCAGGAAAAGGTGAACATTCTTTCGGAGGCGGATGATGCTGTCAGGTCGGCTCTCGGCGGATTGGTCCCGGGGAGACATTCGTTTACGGCTGTGGCCGATAACAGGAAGGTCAAACCACGCGATAAAAGTCTGATCGAAAACCTCGTATACAATTCTTTTAAAAGTATTAACACTTTCTTCACGGACATAGGAAGCCTGGAAGAACAGGTTCCTACAGCAGGAAGTGCAGGCAGAATGCTCTTGGTAAACGTCAAAGACGATATGGGAGAACAATTCATCCCTAACAGTGCAACCGTAATGGCTCTGCAACACAAAATGCTGACGATTGACCAAAACACGCGAGTAGGCTACTGCATCGCCTCAGGAAACCCGGAGGGAAGATACATACTCATTATGAGGCACTTTGAAAGCATCGACTTTAAGGTCGCTGTGCCTTCCGAAAGAAACTGGAACAAACTTCAGGAAGCCGCGAAGAAGATGCTGAGTTCAAACAGTGATTTGGCCGCCTGCTACGTGGATCTGTCAACGAAGCCTCCGGCCAAAGTGGGTTACATCTGAACATCGAATCTTAGGAAAGAACTGGGCGTATACCGGGAGTCCGATTAAACGCTGAGAAGAAGCGTCATCAATACCTGAATGACGAACGCGATAAGGCCCACTAGCAAAATCCCCAGCACAGAGATCTTGATAGAAAACGAAAACTCCTTCCTATCCGGCTTACGGGAAAGTATCATCACATCCCTTACTTCCTTAAGCCTCTCCCGTAGACTCATACACTGATAAATCGGATGGAACCATAAATGCTTTACGCAATGCGTGAGGATAGCAGTCGTCTAAATCAATGTAACTTCGCATCCGCGTCTTCGAACCTCTGAAACAAGCTCTTCCCGATACGAAGACGGAAGACCCTTCTTGTCCACCACTACTAGGGTCGCGTGTGGCTCGCTAGAAAACGGCGCATCTGCCAACACCGCCATGTTGTCCTCATGCGCCGCGTATTTTGAAAGCACATGTCCGATCCCAAGGTTCCGCGAATAGGCGTGCCGCGTAAACTTTTCAGCGTAGTGTGGGCCACCATAGAACGTCGCGGCGCGGCCGTTGAATTTGTGCCTTTTACTAACCCCCTTTACACTTGCGCTCACTACACATTGTAAAATATCCGCATTACTCCACTGGACTTCACCTATACCTATTTCAACGAACAGAACAGAGCTTCGCCTTAGCGTAGGACCATGATGAGTCGCTTCAATAACGACTGGTAAAGTGGGATGAGCTTCTATTAGGCAATTAAGGACGCTGCCAGCCAAGTTGGGGTCTGCTCTTGCAAGAGTAAGAGGCTGCCCTCCCATATCAGCGGAGTTGGTGGGATTACCCGTCGCATGCAAGGTTATACAGGGAATCTTTCCTGAATGCCTAGAGAAGAACAGATACGAGTCGGATGCGGGAAGGTCATTTTCTTCAACATAAAGCAGATCCCTATCTATCACCTCAACGGACGCACCGAACCCGCCTAGATCGTCCGGCGTCATACCCAAAACACGTGTTAAAGTCTCATACATTTTCACGCTAGCCGGGTCCTTGGAACCGAAAACAAGACAAACTTCGGTCATCAAATCACATTTCGAATCAAATCACTTTGCTTAACACTGTCTCGGGGGAGAAGGACTGAAGGTCTCCATAGCTCTCTCCAGTACCTAGCAGGTACACAGGCTTCTTAAGATCGGCAATAACCGAAAAGATGATACCTCCTTTCGAGTCTGCGTCAAGCTTGGTAACTATAACCCCATCTATTCCAACAGTTTGATCGAACATACGTAGCTGGTTCACTGCGTCGTTTCCAACAAGGCCATCGCCAACGAACACCTTGATATCTGGCTTTGACACACGCGTTATTTTCTGCATCTGCGCCATTAGATCTTTGTCTGTTTGCATACGTCCAGCCGTATCTATCAACACAACATCATATCGCTTAGCCCTAGCCTCAGATATAGCGGCATAAGCCACAGAAGCCGGGTCTGAGCCATATTTGGCTTCAAAGAAGTCGGCACCAACCCTTTGCGCGTGGATCATAAGCTGTTCGATCGCGCCAGCCCTGAATGTATCTGAAGGCACGAGCATAGTCTTCAGGCCCCTATTTTTTAGAAGGTAGGCAACTTTGGCGACGGTGGTGGTCTTACCGCTGCCATTTATGCCAAAAAACAGAACCACGCAGACCCCGTTTTTCAAACGAGCCTCGTTTACCAGCCTAAAGAAATCCGGAGTTCCAGCGGCGTTAAGAGCCACGGTCAGCTCCCGTTTCAGCGTTTCTCTAGCACTTACAGTAACGTCCGCAAACCGCTTTACCTTGATCTCCGACAGGGTCTTTGAAAGCGAATCACAAATCTGCTGAACCACGTCATAAGGCACATCGCTCTGCAAAAGCTTGTCTCTGAGTTCTGAAACCAGCTGTCTGAGTTCCTTTTCATCCAACTCACGAGTTGTTAACGTCTCAGCAAAACCGGAAAAAGCCTTCTTCAGCGACTCCAGCATTCTAACCCGCTTGCTGAAGTTCCTGAGCCAGTCTCTCTATCTTAGGCTGTAGAAGCTGCAGTCTCTGAACAGTCTTCGTGTATTCACCGACAAGTTCATCCGACTGGGCTTTCATGACTTTGAGCCTACCGTTAAGGTATTCTTCTATTTGTCCGGGGCTCATCTTCGCGTAAACATTCTGTCCCAGAAGAACGAGCAGACGGTCAAAACTGTTAAGTGTTGCCTGCATCATGACTCCGCTTCCGACCGGCACCAAGGCTTCCCTCCCACTAGCGCGCTCAGACAGCTCTTTAAGTGAACCTATGGTTGAGGCGAGTTCCAGCTGAGCCGCATCGATTAATCTGAGCTGCTGCTCTATTGTTTGCGCAAGCGCCCCCAAATACTCGTATTCTCCAGCCAACTTCTGAAACAGGGCGTACTTCTCCTGAACAGTAGGCGTCCCAGACATATACGAGCCCCTACTTCTCAAGGTATTGGCGGATCAAAGGGTCAGACACAGCTTTCGGATCGGTAATATGTTTGATTGACTCTATCTTCATCTGGTATCTCTTTAGCCTGTGTTTACTGCCTATCAAAGAGTAAGTGTTCTCGACCGCTAGGGTCTCACTGTCCGCCAAAACGTACTTTTGAAACTTTTGCCAGTCAAGTGACCTTCTCATGCTTCCGCGTACCAAGTAAACTCTGACTTTTTCGTCAACCAAAGCAAATCAACCGGTCCTGCCGAACTTCCACCAATACCTATACAATAACTTAAGTCTATTCGAATGATACGGGGATCTTCAGTAACTAAACCAGCCCCAAACCACTCTCGATCTCAGCCAACTCTACACCCGTGCTGAGTTTGCCCACTAAAACAAAATGGTCATTGAACACCATACCGCTCCTCACATATGGGTAGCCACCGTTTACCGTTACCCTAGAGCCTGATAAACCCGAGCGGTTCTTTATCAATTCGAATTCCTCATCAGAAGTTTCAGGATTGCAAACAAAGCCCTTGTTGTTCAATGCCAGGGATGAGCCAACTGTAGTCAAACCTGCCACTGTGGTTGCAACGACTTCGACGTCAAGCGTGTCTTCCACTGCCTTAAGAAGAGGGTGCCCCAGTATGGGTGAGGCAAAACAGACCTTGGAATTGGCTGCGAGCAAGTTGCCAAGCGCATTCACTCTCGACTTGGAAACATGGTAGTTCAGCCCCCTATTCCTGATGGCTGACACAGCCTCCTCGGAGGCGTTATAAGGCAGAATGACACCGTTATCGTTACAGGCTATCATAATGCCTGTAGCGGATATGCCCCCAAGCTCCAGTTCAACCGTATCAATTCCGGTTTTGGAGCCGATAAGTTCGGAAAACATTCTGCCCAAACCTGCGGGTACAAAAACACAACTGTTGTTGGCCCTCGCGTATACTCCGATGTTCTCAGTATTAAAGAGGCTCAGCCGCTCTATCGTCAAGCGCTTTCGCTGCCGGTCTTCAGGTACACGTATACCTTGTTTTCTTTAGTTCTACCTACGTGGATGCTGATCCTGCGTGGAGGCTTCTCTATACTACGAGACCATATAACATGGTTAACCGCACTGTCGACCACAATGTCCTCGCTCTTCATATGCTTGGCAACGAACTTCTTCAAGAGGTTCATCGCCCGTTTCGCCCTCTTAGAGCGGCCAGTCCAGTACACGTGTCTTAAAGGAACAACGTAATCTCGTTCAAGTTCAAAAGTAAGTTCCTCGGATTTCTTTGTTTGCGGTTCAGTTGCCTCCGGCGCTGAACCACTTTCCTGAGCTGTCTTCTCCTCATGTGGTTCAGAAGACGCCTCAACTTGATCCTCACTCTGCTTCTCCTCTTTTTCTTGAACTTCAGGTTCAGATTGAATTTGTTCACTCATGGGCTTCAACACCGTTTAAGGCTTAATTCCACCCGAACGACGGAAATTAGCCTTCTTCTCGTTGCGCCGTAGCTTTCCGCCGGTTTTAGCGGAAACCCAGACTGGCACATTCTGGTTCGAACGCATGTAGCTCCCAAGCCTGATCTTCTTCGCCCTGCTTTTATGGACAGCCATTTCTACAACTCACCCTTTCTTCTGAAAGTGATGCTCGTTTCCCTGGAATTGGATGACGCTATTCTATAAAGCAATTCCTTTAACGTTGAATCTGAAACCGGCCTGTCTAGCCTGCCTGACTGGAAAAGTGCGATAATCTGATCCTCAAGAAGCCGTGCGACGGAAGGTTTAACCAGCTTCACGTTCTGCAGCCTTTGTCTGGCTTCGACAGTAAGTGCCTGTCTGAGGACAGCCTGCCTTCTTGCATCCTCAGCCTCTGCCTCCAGCTGCTGCTCAGCTTCCTGATTGACCTGTCTGTTCTGAAGTCTGCTGAGCTGTCTACGCTTTATTTCTTCCAGTTCTTGGTCTTCTGAACCAGACCCCAAACCACTCATGTTATTGTCATCTCTATCTACACATAGATTGTCAGAGCAGGGTTACGTTTGAGCTGCTCGGCTACAAGTTCATCCGCCACTTTCCTAATCAAAGCAACCCCTTGGGCCGTAAGCGTTCGTCCACTACCCTTTTGGGATTCAACTAGTCCTGCGGATTCAAGTTGTTTCAGAATTCTCCTCAAATGTCCTCCTGCGGCCGGAACGAACTTCTCGGGTCTTCTGCCCGACGACCTCTTCCCCCCATAAGCGACCTCAAAATCGCGTATGGTCATTCCTCCATTAAGCGCAAGCTTCCGCATAATTGAGGCCGCGCGAACATACCACCATTCAGGATTCTTAGGAACCTCGATTCTTGCAGGACAAGTTTTCACAAATCGTGCCCACTCAGGCTGGTTGATCTGTGGATAAGTGTTCTTGAGCCTGTCTGCAAGTCTGACTGAAAACACGTTGTGGTCAACCATGCAGACTCTCAGCCTTGTGTCAGCGTCTCCTTCCAACTATCTTCTGAAGGCGCATATCCTCTTTTAATGGTATAAGCTTTACTTCAAAACGCACTTCCGGAAGCGGAGCGCTGGGGACGGGATTTGAACCCGTGCGGCCATAAGGCCACAGGCTTAGCAAGCCCGCTCCCTACCAGGCTAGGAGACCCCAGCGTGGCTCCCCCTGATTGCCGAGGTGCTTCGACATGGGTGGCCGACCTTTATCCTTTGCCCTGCTTGCCGAGAACGTATAAAGTCGGAAGTAAAGCTGCTCCCTCCCGGGCCTGACTCGGTTCCTCCCGTAAATAGGCGGCAACCCCCTTACGAAGGCGCCCACCCAACCTTTACACCCCTCGACTACGAGCTGCATCGAACAGCCGACCACCTTCCGCCCAAAGCGCCAGCGCGCTCAGGAGGTTACTGGCATCCGCATATCGTCCATCTCGGACACTGGAGGGAGGACGAGCCCCTCTGCCCTACCCGTTATTCACACTCGTGCCCCTGAACTTAGCTCTTACTCATGTTTATGTAAGAAGCAATTGCGCTCTCTACCGGGCGCTGCCAGGCTCTGTCAAAGCAGAACGCTCCTGAAACCTCGACGTGTATTCGCACACTTTGCACAGTGTTCGCCTGGAACTCGTAGGACTTCCGCAAAGCCTACACCTTACGAAGCCGACCGACGGAGTGCTGGTTGCGCGGAGTTTGCTCTCAAAATTCAAAAGAGCATCCGAGGCACCACTGATTACATGCTCCGCATCGGCTAGTAGACTCCTAACGGTGTCTCTTGTTGTGTCATGTGAATAAGGGCATTCGATCGTCTGAAACTCGTAGCCTCTTAGGTAAGCGTATACGGCTGTCTCCCTTTCAGAGATTCTTTTGAGAGGCTTGATTCTTTCGATTAGATCTTCTGCACCTCGTGATTGCCTCACAATTCTCTCAAGGTCGCCTCTTAGGACGTTCATGAGTATAGTTTGCGCCTCATCATCTCTGTTGTGTCCGGTCGCGATCTTGTTGGCACCAAGAGCCTTCGCTGCCATATTCAGCGCCCGCCTCCTGAAAACTCCGCATACACTGCACGGCGAACCCTTGGGAATTCCAAGCCTAACGTATGCGTCGAGCGGTCCCCCGAACAGGCTGTCGTAACTGAACACGTGTAATGGGACGCCGAACTCCTGGGTCACTTTGCGGGCGAAGCGAAGGGCCTCGAGCCTGTAGCTTGATTCACCCGCAGAAATTCCCTCGTCTATTGTTGCCGCCAGAAGCTTCAACCCCCTCATCTTACGTGTGAGGCGTCCCAGAATATCCACAAGTACGACACTATCTTTTCCACCCGAAAGGGCGATAAGCACGGTGTCGCCCGGAGCAAGCATCTTCTCGGCCTTCATGGTCCTCACAACCTTCCTGTAGATGTGTCTGAGCGTGCATTTTCTGCAGTATTTTACCTTGGATTCGACGTCCGCGTAAACGGCTTCTGAACCACACACGGAACAAACCGTAGTAGAGGCCATGCCCGTTCAACTTACTCAGATATCACTAATTAAACTTACATCCTGATCCGCTTGTCTGCGAACAATGTGGTGTCCAATGCCAAGGCGGCGCTACAAAACATTTTAAGCCAGACTTTTACTTTTGCGAACTGGACAATCGGTCAACTCACCAGACAAATTCTATCACTCATGCAGCCTCTCGCGCTACTACTGTTTCTCGTAGGCCTCATTCTTTGGATGACCGGCTTGGAAAGGCGTGCAGGAAAGCGGCTTATGATAGGAGCAGCAGTAATCGGGTTTGTTTCATTGCTCGCCTAAAACTTTATTCAAGACTCACTCTGTATCGCAGCAAGGCACCTGCACCGCCCAAGCCAACCAGCTGTTCACCTTTCTCATGCGAGTCAGAAACAATCTCAATCTTGCCTCCATATCGCTCAACTGTAATCATGAGTTTGACTGCGCGTTCGTGGTTGTTTCTAAGAGCCCACGTTGATATCAGAAGGGTGTCAACCGCCCCGGTTTCCGCGATTTTTTCCAGATCCTCGAAACCTACCAGAGCCTTCCCTTCTCCTTTTGACAGCTCACTCAAAAGCCGGTCTACGAGCTTGGATTCCTCGAAAAATCTTACTTCCGTCAGAACACCCTTTTCCAGCGTCTTGTTGACTGCTTCTTTGATGCCGGCTGAGCCAGCATACGATGTATCGACCAAGGATATTCGGACATGGACACCGGCGGCCTTTAGCAGGGAGCCCAGCCTGTCCGCAATTTTCTGCTTAATATAGCCCGGGCCCGCCAGTATTAGCAGCCCCTTCTCGGGCAGAAACCTTTGGATCTCTTGAGCGATCTTTTCGATCTGTACTTCAAGTTTTTGATCACGCTTGGGATCATCTTTTCCAGGTATCCCCGTAGACCATGAAGCAAGCGTCTGAACGCCATAGTCCCATACCTTCGCGACAGCGGCCTCCTGGTAGTCTACTGAAACTATCATCGCCCCCTCCGTAATCCTGTCTTTGCTAAGCATGTCCAGTTCTTCCGTGGTCCAGGTCTCCTTTGTAATTGTGATAACACTGCCCGTGTCTACCACAATAGTGTGATATGACCCAAGCACTCCGAGTTCGTCTGGATCACCGACCACCTTCCCGGTTATCCTGAGCGTCTGTCCGAACGGTTCGTAGCTGACTTTCGACACCTGAACGGCCAGATAGGTGGTCACCCTAGCTCCACGCTCCTCACCGTCTGGAGACTTGGTCATACGAGTGGTTTTGGATCCAACCAAGACTCCGGGCGTCAAAACTGCTTCGAGAAGCCATAGGTCATTGGGGCTTGTGACCTGAACTGTTGCGGAGCCCTGTTTTTTCGCGTATTCTAGCATCCGCATGTTTAGGCCATTACGTCGTCGAACGTCATGGTTACTACGCCGGCGGGCCTCCTGACTATGTTGCCCAGCCTGTTACCTACAATGTACTGGACCGATATATCTCCGGCTGTATCCAGGATTCTTTGGCTGATTACCCCGTCGAACACAACTGCATACGGGTTCTTTCCAGAAAGCTCTTGCAGCTTATCTGCCACCTCCTTAACCGAAACCCGGGCCACTTCATTGAACGATTGGTCGAGTACAACGGCTTCCAGCGTGCCATGAAGGTTCCTGACATAGTTGACTATCTTTTCGGGCATAGGGGGCTTTGGCTTTGGTTTCGCCTCAGATGCCTGCGGTCTTGCATCCTGCGAAGATTGGGTGGGGGCGAAGGTGGGGGCGGGTGTCGGCTGCTTCTCATACTGGATATGCTGTGTCACAGGCACCTTGCCCATAAGAGCCTTCATAACTTCCTTACCGGTGAGCTCTTCAACCTCCTTTCCTTGAGGAGCCCTGGCGACAAAGTCTATCTCCGCTACATCCAGCAGCCGTTTGAGTATCAGGTCTCCGCCACGGTCTCCATCAAGAAAAACGGTTACCTCCTTGGTTTTACACAGGTCTATGATCGTTTTGGGCACCCTTTCCGCCGCTCCTCCAAGCGAAATGGTGTTCCTGTAGCCATATCTGAGGAGATTGAGTACGTCAGCCCTGCCCTCAACTATAATGATTGTATCCGAAGCATCCACCTCTGGACCCGCATCGAGTTTTTCAGGGCCGTACTCGATAAGAGATGCCTCCCGGACCTTTCCTAACAGAGTCTGAAGCATCTCCTTGACATCCACCTTCTCCTGCTTTTCTTCCCAGGCCTCCAAAATTTCTTTGGCTCTAACAATGACCCTGTTAACTTTCTCCATCCTTGTGTCTTCTATTCCATCCAGCGTTATTCTTGCGGTATAGGGGCCAATTCTGTCCACGTTTTCCACTATGGACGCTATTAAGGCCGTCTCAGCCTTATCGAGGTTGGACGGGATCATAATTTTGCCTAGGCTCTTGTTATCTTTTACATCAAGGTCAACCACTATTCTACCTATACGGCCTTTCTCCAGAAGAGCCCTGAAATCATACTCCTCGTTGAAAAGACCCTCCGTCTGACCGAATATCGCTCCGATGACATCGCTTTTGTCTATCATACCGTCAACTTCACATGAAGCGTTGATAATGTATTTAGCAGCGCTAGGTGATATTCCACCCATTTTAAATCAGGCTCCACTTGCGGCTTGGATGTTATAAAGGTTAGTGAGTGAGCGGCCTGTCGCCCGGCCTCTGACGCCGAAGATCACGGTTCGGCTTGCGCCACCTCACATCGGCCCTCGAACCGGGCTTTTTCGGCCGCTCTGATAACGTGACCATCCGTAACTAATTAATCCTATCCGCTCAGCAGCGGCTAAACCAGAGTATACCTGTCGAACTTATAGCGGTAAATTTCAACTTCGAAAAGCGCAACCGGATAGTCTATCCTCATTTCCAACAGGAGCTTTGGCTTAACCTCGCCGATTATGCCAACCTCCTTCCCGTCGACGAGCACTTTTGCGCATCTGCCTGAAATCAAAGGCTCAACCTGCGAATTGTTGAGTTCGGGAAAGAGTCCCAGGTCCCTACAGAATTGGGTGAAGTATCCTTCGATTGTGGGCGCATCAGCGATGTTGTCACATATGGCGGCTGCAGCGTGGATCGACTGCACGTATCCTCCGTCTACCACTTGCGAGACGGGTCCGACCATGAAGGCTCTGATAGGTTTGGGCTTATTCTGATTTCTGAAAACCAACCGTAAAATCTGCGGGTAAAGCAGCGGCCTAAGACAATTGAGCTCAGCCGAAAAAGGATTTGACACCTCTATCGCCGAAAACGAGGAGTCGACACCCGAAAAATCCGATAAGCTGCCGAGAAGAAGACCATTATATTCTACAAAACCCAAGGAGCCAAGACTTCTTCGGGCTGCCGCTGTTATCTTCGTAGATGTGTGCAGACCGCCTCTAGTAGGCACCCTAGGAAGCTCTGGCATCAGATTCTGGTATCCGCCGAAGACAGCCACCTCCTCAAATATGTCGGCAGCAGAAAGCAAATCCACCCTGTACGGAGGCACCAAGGCTCTTAATCCGTTACCCCTACGGGCCGCCCCTATTCGGGCTTTGGCGAGCAGCGCAATAGCCTCCTCGGGCGAAAGGCTTGTCCCAAGAACCGAGTTAAGCTCGCGCACAGAAACAACTATTTCCCTGTCTTTCCTCCGACCGCGAACCCCGTTTTCATCCGTTATTCTCGGATACGCGAGCAACCCCCCCAGCTCGCACAAGTTGTGCGCCATCATCGCACATACGGCCTCAGTCAATTTTTGGTCGTTTCCAGTCACGTCAACGAGAACCGTCGTGGTTCGCTCAGTTACATGTGTAAGCTCAGAGTTGATTATGGGTGGCATGGAGAGCACAGTTCCGTCAGCCGTCGAAAAGACGGGCACCTTAGGCATCCGGGAAAGCAGCCCGGAGTATTCTCTTCCTTTTTCTGTTTCGCTCAAAATTTCTAAACCCGACATTTCCTTGGTGGAGTTGAGTGGAGTAAACCTGATCTGGGACGGTTCGGCGGCACTGTACCTGAGTTCGTGAGTGACTAGGTTCGATACGTCGTGCACTCCTATAGCGAACTTAAGGCGGCCGCTGGAAAGCGTCGAGTGCAGCTTTTCCTGATACCACAGGATGTCCTTTAGCGATGCGCCGTCGAAATTGACTCCGTAGACGACTGCGAAATCACAGAAGGGTCTGATCGAAGCAAGTGACTCTGTGTCCACAAAGACAGAAAAGTCCGTTTCCCTGGTTGCGTATTTGACCGGGCCGACCTCTATGCCCAGATAACCTTTAGCCGCCCTCGCGAACCCCGTTGCACACATTATGTCTGGTCTGTCAGACGTGAACTCAACTTCCATTTCGGGGCCCGTTTCGGACTGGATTTCTCCCTTCAGGTTGAATATCAGGTCGTCCAGCAGTTCCGGAGATAGTTCCGTTTTCACCAGTCGACGTACGAGTTCCAGGTCCATTCTACACGTTGGCAAATTTGGCTAGCGCCTCCTCTTTCGCTAACAGTTCGTCCAAGTCGGAGGAAACAAGGCTACGAAGGTCGTCTAGTCCGTAGGAAACCATTGCGAACCTCGGGATTCCAATCCCCCAGGCCAAGACAGGGAAGTCTATGCCCAATGGTCTCGTTACCTCAGGTCTGAAAATGCCTCCTGGAGCAGCCTCAATCCAACCCAGATCTTCATGATAGATGTATGCTTCCACAGAAGGTTCCGTGAACGGGAAGAAACTCGGTTTGAACCTGATTTTGTTCACCCCCAAAGCCTTGGCGAAAGCTTCGAGAAAACCCAGCAGGTTTCTAAAGGTGAGGTTTCTTGCGCCAACAATCCCCTCGCATTGGTCGAAGTCAGGCAGATGAGTCTGATCTATCGCGTCTCTTCTAAAATTCCGGTCTATCGTGAAATACTTGAAAGGAGGGGTTGGTTTTTCAGCCAGCCTTCTAACGGACACAGACGTTGTGTGCGAGCGTAACACAAGCTTGGCTGCTACGGAAGAACTCCACTCGTAGCCCCAGCCCTTGGCCCATCTTCCCAGACCGTACTTGTGTGTAGCACCAACAGAGTGGGCTAACTCTTCGGAGAAAGCGGGCCCCAAGGTAAAGCCGTCTTTAACAGAGTAGCTGTCATGTTCTTCTCTGGCAACATGGTTCTGAGGCACAAACAGAGCATCGAAGTTCCAGAACTCTTGCTCCACGTATGGCCCCATCATTTCTTCAAATCCCATGGAAACAAGTGTTTCTCTGACAAAGGAAAGAAACTCGTTGTAAAAGTGCAGCTTACCTCTCACGGGCACACTCTTGCTTGGAAAGCTTAGGGCATACGCCGGAAGCTCCACGCTTTCAGCGCCGGGCGCAGTCATTATTTGGTGGGTAAGCGCGCTCACAGCCTTGGTTAATACAAGTGCATCAGGGTCAACTCCTTCAGCAAGCCTTGCAGTAACAGACTTCACCTCTTTCAGGTCGATGATTTTACGGGCTTTCAAATCTAGGATTTCGCTGAACGGTTGGGCGTACAGCTTGCGCCCACCGCTCTTTAGCGCCGCGAACTCTATACTAAGGGAATTGTCGCCGGAGCCTGGGACCATAATCCTGTTTTCTATTTTTATGAGGCCCCGCTTCATACCCCACGCGACTGCAGCGTTGAAGTCTTCCGTAGACAAACCTGACATCCGCCTAGCCTCTTCGATTCCTGCACCTTTTCCCAAAATCTGCACCAGTCTGTCTTCGGGGAGGGAATCCATACCCAGCCCGCGCTGCGTGAGAGCGGCCTCATACATCGTCTTCTCTGTTTTGACCACGAGCCCCTTTTTGCTCAGCGTCTCCAAGGCGGATGCGACAGAGTCTCTGGGAACACCACACCTAGAGGACAGTTCTTCAAGGCTCAGATTTGAAGAAGTAAGCGCCTTCAGCACCTTTGTTTCGGTCTCCGTCAGAGAATACGCCAACACTACACCGCCTCTCTACTTGACGTGGGTTCACCCGTCACATCTATCTCACCGTTGAATATGCGTGTTGTCGAAACAGGTCTACCGTCATAAGCGTTAACGTTTGGAACAACCACGATTTCCAGAGTCGGCAACCCGTTACGCTCCCTTTCTTGGCTCACACTACAGGCATAAGGCACATTCTCTTCGCTTGTAACCAAGTGGGTGTAGTCGGGATCGTAGGCCACAGGCCCAGCGTGATCCAGCAACTCGACCACGTTAACTTCAACTTTAAATTCATTCAAAAAATATCTCTCAACGCTCCTTTTCCTGCGATCATAAGGGGGAACCAAATGGTATCTGGGCGTCAGCGGCTGTGAGGTAACACCCACGGTTATAGGCAATCCCAGCTCGACGCACTTAGCAAACAGAGCTCTGTGTCCCACATGAATCACAGCAAATGTGCCTCCTGTGGCCACTTTGGCCATCCTATATCCCCGGCGATACGGTCAAAACAAACGTGGCGAACGCTTGCGGCGTAGTGGCAAGGTAACAGTAGACCTCATGGTTCAAAGCTTCACCTCCGTTCTCAAACCAGAACCCTGTGCAAAGAGGGGAGTACACCGCAATCAGCTGACACCTGCTTGGGGCCTATTAATAGCTATAGCCCCTGCTTTCAACGTTGACGAACAAGAGGCGACAGGCGCACGCCAGAACCCCGCCTCCGCCTCCAACGTGAACAAAATGCGCATGGAACACGTTTTGCTCCGGACACGCAATCATTCGTTTCTCGGTAACCGGTTCTGCTCCAGTGCCCATAGTACGCTGGGCAGATGTTATGCCTTTATCAAAAACTCGACAGGAAGCTTGGTTGATATTCGGCCAAGTTTCCAGCGGCCGTCGACAACGGGCACGCCACGTGCTCCCTGATCCCTGCTGACAGGATCAGCGGGCCACACCCTGCGACCACACTGGCATGGAAAAGCTGGCTCGCCTCTTCACCAATTAGCCTCAAACCTGCTTGGCGCACCGGTTCCGATCGCTTTCCCAAACCTTTCAGCACACAGGAAAGCGAAGACAACAGTCTGCTTTCCGAGCGCCCGTTGGCATAGCGGCGGTTGGCACGACTGCTTCATTCACTTTCAGACCTAGGTGGGGAACGCCGCCCACGTGACTGGTCTAAAACTTCCTGGCCTATAGCCGCTCATTTTCTCTCAACCATGTTCCCTAATATTGGGCATGATATGTGATTGGTGTAACGGGCCGCCCACTTGAGCAGGGGGACCACAGACTCTCTGAGGGCTTCACCGTCCTCCGTCAACCTATACTCGACCTTTGGAGGCGCGCCCTCCAGGATTTCTCGCTTGACCAGGTTCGCTCGCTGTAGGTCCTTTAGGGTATCTGCCAGAGATTTGGGACTGATGCCGGATAGTTCCTTGAATAGTTCATTGTATCGTATTGTGCCTTGATTTCCAATCTGGTTCAAGACCAGCAGGAACCATTTTTTTGTAACAATCGAAACCATCTCCTGAAGAGGACACCGCACTGTCTGTTCCTTCTTCTTGTTCACAGGTTCTTTCATAGAGAGTAACTATATAACTATAAACTTTATAGTTTATATACTTTCTGTTGCAAGTATGCACCCAGAGCTATGGCGAATAACGGAGCCGAAAGGCGCGCATCCGGAGCAGGAACCAAAATGGAAGTTTCCCAGCTTTACGTAGGGGGCATGGCCTGCGCCTTCTGCGCGTCGACCATTGAGAAGGGGCTGACGCATGTCGAAGGCGTCAAGTCTGCGAAGGTTTTCATGGAGTCCGGCGAGGTCATAATCAAGCACGACCCTTCTGTGGTGGATAAGCCTCGGCTCAAAAGGGAACTTCAGCGCCTGGGCTACTATGCCTTCGACGGGAAGGCGAACATGAGCGAAGTCATTCTGGCCGATAGCAGGAAGAGGGCGCTAAGAACCTGGGTCTTTGCAGCCGCTTCGCTTCTGCTAGCGCTTCCTCTGATGTTCCCAAACGCGCTTGCATCGCTCTCCGCTTCAATTCCAAGTTACTACGGGCTGCTCGCCGCTTCAACCAACTTCGTCATAGCCACCGTAGTCCTCTTTCATTATGCGATGCCTATTCACAGGGGAACTGTGGAAGCGCTAAAGAAACACATACTGAACGAACATGTTCTGTACGGCGTGGCCGGATTCGGTGCCTACGCGTTGGGAATATTGGGCTTTCTCATTCCCTCACTCAGACCCTTCTTCTTTATAGCTGTGTTGCTAACCGGACTGCACCTCAGCGCGGGTTGGCTTGGAGCCCTTCTACGAACCGATGTCGAGAAGTCGGTGACAAAGCTGATGGAAAACAGGCCGCTCATGGCCCGACTGGTGCGCGAGGATCAGAAAGAAACTGAGGTTCCCATATCGGAGGTTCACCTTGGAGACGTAATGATGGTCAAACCTGGGGAAAGGATTCCTCTCGACGGAGTTGTGGTGGACGGGGCGTCCGAGGTTTCGGAGGCATTCCTAACCGGTGAATCCACGCCTGTGGCCAAGAAGACAGGCGACAAGGTGCTCGGAGGATCCACCAATGGAAGCGGAACCCTAACCATCATGGCAACGTCGGATTTCAGAGGAAGCTATATCTCAAGGATTCTGGACCTCGTGCGCACAGCGAAACAGACAAGGTCAACAATCCTGACGTTCTTCGACAGGGTTGTAGACCACGTATGGGTCCCGCTGGTCCTTGTGATAGCGGCGATTACGTTTGTCACATGGGCTATCGTTGGAGCCATCGCAGCCAATCCAACCTTCTGGGAGGGGGGTATAGTGAGTGCTCTCCTCGTGGTTGTTATCGGCTATCCATGCGCAATCGGTTTCTCGAGTCCTAGCGTAGGCCTTTCGGTTTTCTCTGAGTTCGCGAACAACGGAATACTTGTCAAGGATACGTCGGTGTTTGAGAGGCTAAAAGACGTGAACACAGTCATTTTCGACAAGACGGGCACACTGACCTACGGCAGACCGCAAGTCGTTCAAGTCGTAACCTCGCCAGGGGTAGACGAAGAAAGCCTGGTGAGAACTGCCGCATCTCTTGAAAGCGAGTCTTCGCACCCGATTTCCAGATCGATAGTCGAAGTGGCCGACGCGCGGACGACTTCAATGATCAATGTAAAGGGTTTCAAGGAAGTGGGAGGAGCCGGTGTTACAGGCTTCGTCGACGGTAAGCGGGTGGCCATAGGTAAACCCGAGTTCCTACTTTCCCTTGGTTTCGACCGTAGAGAAGTATGCGATATTCTGCAAAGTTTCCCGGAGGCAGCGAAATCACCTATAGTGGTCGGGTCGGAGAACCGCGTGATGGGCGCCTTCGACGTAATAGATTCAGTGCGTCCTGACGCCAGGTCAGTTGTCTCAAGGTTAAAGGAAATGCGGCTACGCTTGCTCATGGTCACAGGCGATACAGAAGCAGTAGCCTCTACGGTCTCGGATCAAGTGGGGGGCATCGAATTTTTTGCCAAAAAGGCTCCAGAAGAAAAGGTGAGGATAGTCCAAGAGTGTAAGGAGGATAAGGCGGAACAGGAGGGGAAGAGACGTGGGAAAGTACTCATGGTTGGGGACGGCTTGAACGATGCCGCTGCGCTATCTACTGCCGACGTGGGCATAGCCACAGCCGCTTCGATCGATGTTTCAAAGGACGTGGCCGATGTAGTACTCGTATCTTCCAAAAGCCTCGGGGGCGTTGTTGCGCTGTTAGAGAACTCAAAGTTTGCTTCGAGAGCCTCGTCCGGAAACGTGCTTCTCGCTCTCGCGTTCAACGCCGCGGGAATACCTCTAGCGATGTTCGGCATACTTTCCGCATCCGAGGCGATGTTAATCATGGCTCTGAGCCTGTGTGGCGTCTTTTTAAACGCGTACGCGACCAAATTCAGACTCAAAGGAAGACTGACCTTCTTGAAAGAAAGCAAATATCGGCTTTAGGTTTTTGTCATATTTTTGCTTAAAGGGCATTCAATCTATCGGCAATCAGAGTTTCAAATTTATCAGGCATTGCCCTCGTCCCCGGAGACTTCGACCAACATCGCATACCCGACTATTATTGACAGGCCTTTACTCTATAGTGGGGAACAAAGGGTTGAGTTTGAAGAGGTCTATGTCCACACACGCTGGCATCGGCAATCTTTAAACCAACATAACTCTTTTTGGAAAATCAATATTTAATCAGAAATTTTGAACCACTCACGTTCTGGCTTGAACTTTCGGCGGCTTCGCGCACCGCATTGAATGTGCAGACTGGCCTTGCCTCAATCACGTCTTCGAGCTGTACCAGTCTAAAGCATTCGCGTTGGCGCGCCCCCATTTTCATTAAGAGGGAAAGGCGGATCGTGATGAAAACTCCCCGTTATCAACAAGGAAAAATAGTAAACGTGGCTGAGACCCTGCGGGTAACATGGTTCCTTGAAGACGAATTCTGCCCAGTTCAGTATTCGGGCGTCTAAGGCTGGACCTACTGGCAAATAATGGCGGGCCCGGAGGGATTTGAACCCTCGACCTACGGCTCCGAAGGCCGCCGCCCTATCCATGCTAGGCCACGGGCCCACGTAATGGCCACATCACGCACGTGGAATTTAAGCAAGCGCCACCACTTGTATCGAGCACGATTAATAACTGTATAAGACTCTTCCGGACAGATCAGGCATGCCCAACCTTGTTATAGTCAACTACAAATTGTACGGTGAAGTGGCAGGAAATAGGGGTCTGGCCTTAGCTCTTGAAGCGAAGTCGGTTAGCGATGAGCTTGGGGTGAGGTTTGTTGTAGCTCCTCAGATAATCGACACTTCACTCTACTGTCAGGCGAGAGGTCTAACGGTCTTCGCGCAACACTGCGACCCCGGGAAGCTGCCCAACATGACCGGTCGTGTAACCGTACACTCACTTGTGGCAGCCGGCGCCAGAGGCGTGCTTGTGAACCACTCAGAGTACCCGCAGAGCAAGAACGAAGTGTCAGAAGTGATTAAACTTTCTCGTGAGATGGGGCTGGAAAGCTGCGTATGTGTACCGGATATGACCGAGCTCAAATGGTACGCGGACATGAAGCCGGACTACATAGCCGTCGAACCGCCAGAGCTCATCGGAGGGGATGTTTCGGTGTCGAAGGCCAAACCAGAGCTTTTGGAAGCAGCATTCAATCTCATTCAGCGTACAAGCCCTAGTACAGTGCCTTTATGTGGTGCGGGCATAAAGACTTCGGAGGACGTGGCCTCCGCCAAAAAACTGGGAGCGCACGGCATACTTGTTTCCAGCGGTTTCACAAAGTCGAACGACCCGATTTCCGCGTTGGCGTCTCTTGTTTCAGGCTTCTTCAGGTAGCTCTGTTAGCGGAGCCTCATAGAAATACTCGCCAGCAGTTTTCTGAAACCTGTCAAGATTACTATCCGGTTTGTTCGCGCGTGGTCTTCCGGTTTCAGGATCCCTCCTAAACGTGATCCCCAAACCTTTTAGAAATTCGTTCAATCCCTTGCGTAGCGAGACGGGAGGGCGAACCTTGCCGCTAATTCCAGGAGACCCTTCTACAAATATCAGGCTGTCAGAAACATAGTCTATCATAGCTAGGTCGTGATCCACCACGAACGCAACAGCAGCCCGGTTTTCCACGTTGCGTCGAATAGCCTTCGACACAAACAGCCTTTCTTCGACGTCCAGGTACGCGCTGGGCTCATCTAGCAAATATATATCCGCATCAGTAGCTAGGCAAAGAACTGTGGCAACCCTCTGCAGCTCACCTCCACTTAGCTCGGAGACGCTCTTCTGCGTCAGCCTGTTTATTCTGAGCGGCGTGTAGACGTCCGTGATAAACGTCTGGTCTGACATGGCGTTTTTGGCGTACTTGGAAAACATTTCTTCAACTGTTCCATCAAACTTGGGCGTCAACGTCTGAGGCTTGTAGCTAACAGAAAACTGCCTTCCCGCAACATAGGTGTCCTTGAAATACGATTGAAGCCTGAAAATGAACGAACTTTTACCAACGCCGTTTTCACCTACAAGGCCGATCGCCGAACCCTTATGCACCGAACCTTCCTCAATGGTTAGCTCAAACCCGCTACTATATTTGACCGAAAGCTTTGGCCATTTGACCACCTCAGCTGTGGGAGGCTGGTATTCAGAGGACCTCTTACGAAAAACTATTGGGGAATTATGGATTCTCACATTTTTGTCGGGCAGATACCCCGTCAGCATAGCGTTTATACCTGCTCTTGTAGCGTACGCACTCGACGCGTAGCCGTACGCCCCCGCCTCCCCGTAGATGACTACCACGTAGTCTGAAAGATAATCGAGTACAGCCAAATCGTGTTCCACAACACAGACATACTTACCGCGACCGGCGAGCTCTCTTACCAGCCTACTCATAACGAACCTCTCCCTGACATCCAGAAAGCTGGCCGGCTCGTCGAAGAAGTATGCATCCGCCTCTGCCGAAAGAACTTTGGCCAAGGCGGCCCTCTGTAGCTCCCCTCCGCTCACAGCATTCATCCTCCGGTCCAGAAGCTTCAGAAGTCCAAGCTCTGCGAGAATTTGCTGGCTGGCGTCTTCCAAGTACTCCGAAACCTTCTGTTCTGTTCTGAGATGGTCCAGATACTGCGGTTTCACCGCAACCTTCATGTAGCCAGAGTAGAGCTCTGTAAAGTAGCGCTGGAGCTCCTTACCCCTGAAAAACTTTATCACCTGCTGCTTGTCGGCAGTATCCTTCCCAAGGTTCGGAACCAGCTCCGACGTCAACACTTTGAGCGACGTCGTCTTACCCGCGCCGTTTCTTCCGATTACCCCTACAACAGACCCTTTCTTCAGGGACGGAAGCCAGAAAAGTGTAAAGCCGCTTGTAACATACTTGTTGACAACAGTTTCAGACCATGAGTCGGGGACGTTCAGAATCGTAATCGCTGAAAACGGGCATTTGTTCACGCATATACCGCATCCGATGCAAAGGTTTTCGTCGATCTTCGCCTTCTTGGTCGTCTCTTCAATCACAATGGTGAGCGGCTTTACCCTTTCAACAGGGCACACCCGTATACACAGGTTGCCACATTTCTCGGGTTTACATTGTTCCTGTTCAACACTGGCTATTCTCATTGTCTTGTATACCAAGCCAGGTGTCAGTCATCAGAAGGTTCATCTTCATCTTCTATGTCGTAAGCTTCCAAAAAAGCCTCCTTCGACTCTTGGTCCAGATCATCGGGACCCGCGTCCTCTTCTACAACTACGTCAACGGATTTCTTAGCGGGTTCGATTTTCTGGGCCTTAACATTCTTGTACGGAGCGACATTCCCACATTTGGCGCAGTAAAGTAACATCTTGTTCTTTTCTTTCCGGGGGACCATCACTCCCCCACACTTTGGACAATACTGCAACGCTACCGCCTTGTTTGCTCCCCTTTATAATAAAAACGCTACTCGTCGGGCTCGTCGTCTGTCGTGTTCTCTGTGTCTTCATCCAAGAGGTCGTCATCTAGTTCATCGTCGAGATCATCGTCTACGTCGTCATCCAGATCGTCCTCGTCTCCGAAGTACAATGCTAAACCCCCAAATTCGGGCTTAGGAAGACCACTTATATTTAAAGCCTTCTGAACGCCGAAAGAGCTTCTACGACTGTTGTTCGCAGGCCACGCACCAACCGTCTGAACCAGGCGACGGCGCGCAGCCCGTGCGAACGCTTTAAGAGCCTGCTTCGCCAAGCTGTTCACAGATAAATGAAGACAACCTGCCTGATTTTTTCATTCATGTATAAGGAAGCTAACGCAGCGTACGAATTCCAAGACGCGGTTAGCGCCGCCGGCATACAAAACGTCAAGGTGAATCCTCCTCAGGCGCCGGGAATATTGGTGGCTGAGATTGAAGGTGAGAGGGATGAGCTTGTTTCAGCCCTGACCCATGAGTCGTGGAGGTTCAACAACCTACTAAAGGTCAGCTTCATTTCCGCGCAAATCCGAATCTCTGAGACGACTCAGCAAACATTACAGCAAGTGTGCGAAGAACTTGACCGAGTGGTTGGGGGAAAACCGTACAGGATAACGGTTCGCAAAGTGCGTTCAGAGGACTTCAAAAAGAAACTTATCTCAGACGTCGCTGACCGCATAAACGCTCCGGTTGACCTGGAAAATTATTCGGTCGACATAACCGTGTACAGGGTCGGGGACTCTCTTTACTTCGTAGCAAATTCTCTGACAGACGAGTTTCCGGTTGAAAAGTTCAGGCAGTCTCAAAGTTTGGAAAACAGGGCGGAGTTTACGCGAGAGAGTTCAACACGCTGAGAGTCTTCGATTAACCTGGGAAAAGAGAAATCAACTTCTCCGAACTGTTCCGCTTCTGCTTCTTTTATAGGCGGGCTTCCTGGTTCTTCAAAAGCATACACCAGGTAACGATGTTTTCCGGTAGAGTGTTCTTCCAGAAGTCTGGATATCTGCGTGATTCCGGTTATACACACGCCCACCTCATATTCGAGCCTTTTCGATATGTTGGAGTCTTCACAGAACCGCAGGCACGCCTGATGAAAGGCTGTGACAAACCGCCACCCTTCAATCTCCGTCTCAAACCCAAACACAGCACCAGGAAAGCCGCTGTGATCCTGTCCGGGCTTGAGTCTGAATACGGAAAGACAGAAACGGCGACTACCCAGTCTTAGTTGAAGCATTCACAACCCGTCCTAACGCCTTGCCAAGGTCGACGCCAACCCCGAGCTCCTTGCACACTGACTGAAGGTCCTCACCAGCCTTGAGTCTGGGTATTACAGTCTCGTTCAATTCCCAGGGAAAGACGACCCATTCGCTCACCTCTTTATAGAAAAAGTCAGGCGTGAATTTGGACCAGGGCTTCGTAAAAATAGCTACCGTGCTAATCGCTTTAACACCGTTAGACCGCAGCTTTTCGACCACTGCAAGAAGGCTGGAGCCGGTGTCCGATATGTCATCCACAACAAGCACTTTACTTCCCCTAAGCTCTTGGGGAACAGGCTCAAGTATTCTGAGCTCCTTTCGGTCTTCATTGTCGTAGGATTCCACTTGAATTGAAACAATTCTCCGGATCGACAGAAAATCACTCAGCAGTCTTGCCGGGATCCACCCTCCTCTGGCAACACCTAACACAGCGTCGAAGCCCGAAGAGGAAGCACTGATGGCGCGAGCTATAGAACTCAAAGCCTCATATACTTCGAGCCAAGACACAGACAGATACTTACTCACTGGGTCATCCACCGTGAACTACTGGGACGACGACAATTTTATCCCCGTCATGAAGCTTCTGATATAATCCCCCCGATACGTTGACGTCCACCCCATTTAGGAACACCAACACATCGCGAGCGAGATCTCCGTTACGTAGCGGTCTATCACCCAGGACCCCCCTGTCTTTCAAAAACGACTTCAGCACATCCGCTACACTGGCATCGGACTCTACATCATACGAGCCATCCCGCTCGTCTTCAACTTTCAGCCATCCCAATCCTTTAACCCAAACGTGCATGTATCATACAACCAACGTGTGCGGGTCAGCGAGGCGCATGATCGTCACAGCTCAGCGCAGGTCAGCATAACATCATACCCGCATGGCGTCTAAAGGACTTCGGCCACAGCTTCCTGCTGCTTTTGCTTTGTCTTCACGACTCTGGTTACCGCGCCCGCGACCTTGTTAAGGGTGCGTTTAGAGTCGGCGTCAATAAACTTCTGGACAATCGGCTTGTTCTCCTCAAACTTTACCGTGAAGAGGTCTGGATAACCTTCCACAAGCTGTTTCGCAACAGTTTTGATCATTCGGGTCTTGATATTACCCATTTGCTTCAGCAACTAATCACACCCATATTTATGTCCTGTCGCCGACCTGAGGCATCCATGTACATGAACGCGTAAAGCTAAAAAACCCAAAACCTGCCATTTCACCAAAGGTGAATTATACATGGCTTCTGCTATACCGTCACTAGGTGGAGCTCCGGTTTTGGTGTTAAAAGAGGGCTCTCAGAGGTCTCAGGGCAGAGAAGCGCTGCACTCCAACATTTCGGCCGCTGTGGCCGTGGCTGAAGTAATCAGGACAACACTCGGCCCGAAGGGATTGGACAAGATGCTCGTAGACTCTCTTGGAGAAGTAACTGTAACAAACGACGGAGCAACCATCCTGAAGAACATGGATGTACAGCACCCCGCTGCAAAGCTGATGGTCCAGATATCTAAAACCCAAGACGACGAGGTGGGCGACGGCACAAAGTCCACAGTCGTGCTTGCCGGTGAACTGCTCAGGAGGGCGGAGGAGCTTGTTGAAAGAAAGATTCATCCTACAATGATTGTTTCGGGGTACAGGAAGGCTGCGGATATTGCTCTTTCCGCGATAAAGGAGATAGCCAAACCGATCGACCTCTCCGACAAGTCCACTTTGGAGAAGATCGCGATGACGGCTATGAGCAGTAAGTCTGTGTCCGACGCCAGAGAACACTTGGCGAACATCTCCGTTAACGCGGTACTCCAGGTTAACGAGAAGCGTGGCCAGAAGAACTACGTTGATGTCGATCAGATTCAGGTAATAAAGAAGCAAGGCGGCGGCGCCATGGACACTCAGCTAATCATGGGTGTGGTGATAGACAAGGAGGTTGTTCACCCCGGCATGCCGAAGCGTGTTGAAAAGGCGAAGATCGCTCTTCTCGACACCCCGCTTGAAATAGAGAAGACCGAAATCGACGCCGAAATAAGGATAACTAATCCGGAACAGATGAAGGCGTTCATCGACCAGGAGTCAACGATACTCAAGGAGATGGTTGAGAAACTCAAGAATGTCGGCGCAAACGTGGTGATATGCCAGAAGGGCATCGACGACGTGGCCCAGCACTTCCTCGCCAAGAACGGAATACTTGCGGTAAGGAGGGCCAAGCAGAGCGATATGGAGAAGCTGAGCAGAGCGTCGGGCGCAAGAGTTGTCACAAACATCGACGACCTCACTCCACAGGACTTGGGATCAGCCCAGCTGGTTGAGGAAAGGCGTGTTGCCAACGAAAAGATGCTTTTCGTTGAGGGCTGCAAGAACCCCAAGGCGGTCAGCATACTCATAAGAGCCGGGCTTGAACGCGCGGTAGATGAGATAGAGCGTTCCCTGCACGACTCGCTGAAGGCCGTGGCTACAACCGTCATGGACGCGAGGATTCTCCCAGGCGCAGGAGCCACTCAGGTGGAGCTGGCCAAAAGGATAAGGGACCAGGCCTCCAAGGTGGGCGGCAAGGAGCAGCTGGCCGTTGAATCGTTCGCAGACGCGCTTGAGGTTATACCTAAGGCGATCGCGGAGAACGCAGGCTTGGATCCGATCACGGTAATAACGGATTTGACTGCTGCCCACTCAAAGAAAGATGGGTTCGCGTTCGGCGTCGACATAAACTCCGGAAAACCAGTCAACTCGTTCGAAAAAGGCATTGTTGAGCCCGCGAACCTGACAACTCAGGCTATCAGGTCCGCTGTCGAAGCTGCGAGCGCGATCCTCAGGATCGACGACGTTGTGGCTGCAGCCAAGTCTTCCGGCGCCGGCAAAGGAGGCGCCGGTAAAGGGTCAAAGGACAAGGGAGAAGACTCAGGTTCTGACTGAACCCACTTTTTTTCCTTTTCCTTCAAAGCACGGTCTCCTTTTTGTTGGCTTGGGCTTGTACGATGACCTGGGCTTAAGCTCCAAGGCTCTTGAAGCCCTTAAAGCTTCAGACATAGTATACATCGAAACCTATACGTCGGTTTTACCTGGCTTTGACAAGCAGAGGTTCTCTGATAGAATAGGCAAGACGCCGATAGAGGTAGCGCGTAGAGACCTGGAAGACAAAGGGGCGTCCGTTCTGTTCGAGTCGGCGAAAACCCGTTTAGTAGCTTTGGCGGTGCCTGGAGACCCGTTTGTCGCCACCACGCACTACTATCTGTGGGCTAAGGCCAGAGAAGCAGGCCTTCAAACATACTATGTGCCGGGCGTCTCCGTTTACTCAGCCGCCTACGCTGCCTCGGGCCTCCAGGTGTATAAGGCAGGGCCAAGCTGCACGGTGGTGGAGCCCACAGAAACCTACAGGCCCGTATCCCAGTACGATAAGACTCTTCGAAACATGTCGCAGGGCCTTCACACACTCATGCTGCTAGACCTGTCAAACGACGCACGCCGCACGCTCTCGTACGCCAGAGCGGCCCAGCTGTTTTCGGAGCGTCTGTCGGCTCTACGATTGTCTCCGAAAGACGTTGTGGCCGTAGGGATAGCGGCCCTCGGCTCCGATAAGTGTACGGTTGAAGCCGCCTCTGTACACCGCCTCACCGCGTCCCAGAACGCTCTGATGCCTCAGTGTATGCTTGTGCCCGGAATACCCGACGAAACAGAAGCAAAAGCTCTAATTCAGCTTGGTGCAACCGAAGAAGAGATAGCCGTCCATGTCGCAACGTGTAAAACAGCTGGCGGAAAAATACATTTCTAACGCCGAAACAGCGTGCCACGCGGGCAGGGTCGACGCTAAGGCGCTTGAACAAGCCAAAAACTATGTTGCCGACGCAAAATACTATTACTCGAACAAAGACTATGTGACGGCGCTCGTCGCGTCAAGCTACGCTGAAGGGTTGATAGATGGAGCCGCATCAGCGAAGGGTCTTAGCCCGCGCTGGCCTGTAAGGTCCAGGAAGGTTCTGGTAGTGGGAACATGGGACATAGTGCATCCTGGCCACATAGAGTTCCTCTGGCGTGGGAAAAGGCTTGGAACACTCTACGTCATAGTCGCAAGAGATGAAAACGTGGAGCGTTCTAAAGGCAGGTCTCCTGTTGTGCCCGAACGCCAGAGAATCGAAGTGGTCAGAAACCTGAAGCCAGTAGATTTCGCCGTGCTCGGAGACCGCAAAGACTTTCTGAAGCCGGTTACCCGGATAAAACCGGATGTCATAGTTCTCGGTCCGGATGAACCCTATCCTGTGGAAAGGCTCAGAAACGAGCTAAAGTCCAGGGGGATCAAATGCAAGGTGATTAAGCTCTCCAAAAGATTTGAACGTTATCCTCTTAGCAGCACTTCGAAGATACTGGCTAAGGCGGCTGAAACCGTTATGCGTAGTCGATCGCAGGGCTAACTCTCACATGGGTGCCGTCAGATATGCCCAGCTTCTTCTTGATGCTGAAGGGCGCTATCAGCTCCACTAGGTCTTCTGGGTATCTGGAGTATTCTGGGAAAAGTGCTACGCAGCCAAGTTTCTGCGACTCGTATCTCAGCCTAGCACCGTAGCATAGCACAAGCCCGAATTTCCTGCCCCCTGTCCTGAAACCGTTCACAATTTTCGCAGGATACCTTCGGAAAACTTCGAACACATTCTGGTCGGATTTCAGGTTCAGTGTTCCCGGGAAGGGTTTGAATCCGTAGATCTGTTCGAACTGCTTCGCATATCCTCTCAGCTTGAGGAAAAGTTTGCCTTCTCCCACCCCCGAAACCACCACCGCGCTTATCTCCTTGTTTTCTGGTTTGGAGGAAACGGTTTTAACGAAGTCTTCCAGCACCGCTTTTGTTTCGGGTGTTACAGAATACTCGAATCCGCCGTGGGTTATTTTGCGCGTTATGAACCCGGCATCCAGCGCTTTTGAAAGTTTACGTGACGCGGCCTGCTGGGATGCGTCCAGAAGACTTCCCAGAGACGATCCGGACATTCTGACATAGCCGTTCAATCCTCCCATTTTGACCAGTGCGACGATTACGTCTGCAAACTCAAACCATCTTTCGTTCTGTTCACCGAGAAAGTTCTTTTTCAGAGCAACCAAGTTCAAACACTCTTCCTTCCGGCGATGTATGCTTGCGTAAGAATCAGACGTGTATCATCTAGGAGCCGTCTGTCCACATCGACTTTGTGTCGAAGCCCCTTCACATACTGCTTCGGGTATTCGAACGAAATCACAAGTTCGTACACTTCCTCCATCTTGTGGAAGACAGACTCCGCGTCGCCCAGCCTGTCCTTTCTTATCAGGTCAAAGCACAGGCGTCTGAGTTCGCCCACGAGGTCTGCGAGTCCGAGTAGATACTCGTCCGGCTCAACGTTGAACGACTTGTAGGAGGGAACAGAGCCTACGGTTACGACGGAACGTAGGCAAGACGCCTCAACGTATTCGCACATGGCGTCGCGCACGATGGCGAGCCTAGCCGAGGAAGGGTGGCGTTTGACCATCTGTCTGACGAGTCCAATCAGCTTACGTGCCTCGAGGAGCTTCGAATCTGATAGCGCCCTCTCATTTCTATGAATATGTGAAACAGATTCTCCGCAAGCCTCGATTATTTGTAGGCATGTATCCGTTACTTTTTGCCTTATCTCCATTTGTTCTTCAAGCAGCGTCGAAAGCTCTGCGCGTTCGTCGTTCAAACGTAGACACACCCTAACTCCATGCTTTCAACTGCACTGATTCCTCGTGTACAGCTGAAGCATCTATGTAGACAACGTCTATACCGTCTCCTGACTCGATGTCTCTTAGCGTCGCCTGATAAACCGCGTCTTTGGCCAGCCTGACCGCGTCAGACAAACCCATTTTCTCATCGTAGCGTGTTTCAAGCAGGCCCAGAGCAAGCTGGGAACCAGAGCCCAGGGCCGTGTACCGGTCAGGGAGAACCGAACCCAGGGGGTCGAATGTAAAAAGATGCGCGCCCTCAGAATCCAATCCTCCCAGAATTGTTTCCGTAAAATACGGGGTGAACCTGGACTGGTAAAGCATTGAGCTCAGGAGTCTTGCCGCAGAAGACACTTTGATAGCTGTCTGGTTTTCCAGCTCATAGATGCGTACGAATGCGCTGAAACGCTTCGAAAGATTCTGCATGTCCCCCACAAGCCCTGCGAACGCAACCGCCATCCTGTTCTCCACCACGTATACTTTTTTAGCGGACTTTGACAGGATCGTGTAGCCGTAGGCCAGCCTTTTCTCGGATGCAAGAACCACGCCCTCTTTTACCGCGATACCCACTGCGGTGCCACCGACAGGAAGCTGGCCAGCCATTTTTCTTCACCGACAAGAAGCCCAGGCTGATTTAACTTTAACTTATAGCGTACAGCCAACCATACTCTGGTTATGCTGCGTAGACGCACCCGTTCGGACATAAGGGACCTGTTCAACAGGTTGAAATGGGATCCGTCTATGCGTCAGGGAGGACGCGTCAGCTATGTGAACAGGGAGAACGGGCGTCCAATGCTTGTGGAGCTTTCCTTTGACGAAGTCACAGACGTAGCCAAATCATATTTCAGGGTCGGAATCGGAGAGAAGGCCAAGTATATCCCTTACCACAGAGTAGTCTGGATAAAGTGTGGCAGCAAACTGCTCTGGCGTTCTCCCAGGTGGCGTGGTTTCTATGATTAGCGATGAACGGGTTGTACGTAACCCATTCAAAGAGCTGGGAAGAGTGCCAACAGCCGAAGGCATCGAGGAATCCCTTTTCCACAGAGTTTACAACGTGAACGTACCTCAGAAGGCAAAGGACAGACGGCTTGTTCTCGCGTCAACGAAAATAAAGCTGTTCGAGAAACTCTACTCGGCCAGGATTCAGCAAATAAAACGTGTGGAATCGGTTGTAGGAAGAGCCCACAGCTTCCACGTGGACCTTTGTGATGCAACAGTTGAGGGAGGCTACGATTCGATTATGGATGACCTGAAAAAGCTGGTTGGCTCTTCCAAGATAATCAGGGCTCTGGCATCTCGTGCGCTGCAGAGGATGCGGCGCAACCCTTCTCTCGCAGACTCCTATAAGAAGGAGTTTCTCGGGCGAGCTGGAAGCGTAATCAAAAAACTGAGGCCATCCTTCAACAGACTCAACGAGGCCTACATAAAGCTCAGAGAGCTCCCGGACCTCAATCAGGAAGAATTCAAGGTTGTTGTAGCCGGCGCGCCGCACGTCGGCAAATCCTCTCTTGTATCTCGCCTCACCAACAGGAAGATTGAGATCGGATCCTATCCGTTCACAACCAAACGCATCAACGCGGGAACAATAAGCTCGGGCTCTGGAGAGGTGGTGGTATTCGACACGCCTGGCCTCCTCGACAGGCCCCTGCACCAAAGAAACCCGGTGGAAAGGAAAGCTGTAAGCGCGCTACGATACCTGGCCAACATGGTGCTCTTCCTCGTCGACCCAAGCGAGAGGGCGGGCTATTCCCTGGCTTTTCAGCATTCAGTTCTGGAGTCCGTAAAAGAGATCATCCCTGAAACAAAGATTCTAGCAGTTTACACCCACGCTGACAGACTTGGCTCCTTTCAGCCGGGCACCGTTTATGTATCGAACACCACAGGCTACGGGATAGATGAGCTACGGCAACTCATTTTGAGTGAGGCTGCTGACTGGAAGAAGAGTCGCATGCGTTTGCCTTCAAAGCACTTGGAATCCTACGACCTGGAAACCAACCGTGTGTTTCAGGGCCCTTCAAATCCGCACTCAGGGCACCTGTAGGCCGTTCCAGTCTTCCTGCATCTGGCGCATCGCCAGATAACGATAACGCCGCACTTGGGGCAAAGGAACTTCGTTCCCTTCTCGTCAAGTATGATCGGTGTGCGACAGGAAGTGCATATTGGAAGCAAAACATCTTGGACTGGTGCAGCGCGAGACATTGCCGAATTGGTGTTCTACATATATAAAAGCTCTAGGCGCCAAGCAACGCTTCAACCCAGTTCAAGGCCAGAAGCCTGAGTGCGCCTGTATGGTCGTCGAAGTCTGCTTCCCGTAGCGCCCTGACTGTGCCCGGGTTATGTGACGCCTTCTCGAGTGCCCAGTCCCTGATGGTCGCTGGCGTGCGTAGAAGGAGTCTGAACGCGGCCTCCGAGAGCTTCAGCGATCGCCTTCTTTCCCTGTGCCACTCAGTATACTCTTTGAGCGTAGTGTCTCCAGTAGAATAGCTGCGTGCGAGCATGTTGGCAGCAACCGCACCCACCCCCAGCCCCCCGCCCGTCATGGGTTTCACCTGTCCTGCTTCGTCGCCTACGGCCACGTAGTTGAGATCACGAATCTTTGTCGGGCATCCGCCCGTGACAACCCGTCCTCCAAAGTATCCCTTGACTTCCCCTTTCATGTTGAAGGCGTTCAGAACTACGTCGAGGCCCCTGCGCAGACCTGTTCCAGAGGAAGCGAGACCCACTTTCGCCTCAGCCCCGCCAGAGTACGGCGCCACCCATCCGAAGTATCCTGGCAGCTCTTTTGAAAAAGCCACATATACGCCGCCGCTATCGGCGGGCCGCTTCAAAACCATCCTCGCCTGCAGGCCCGGAAGAGTCTTGAGCCGGGGGTTGCCAGAAACCCCCCTGGCACCCACGATCAGGTCCGCGCCTCGTAGTATGCCGCCAACGCGAACCATGTACCTGCCGTCCTTCTTGACCAAAGCGGCTTTGGAGCCGAAGGCAAAGCTGACACCTGTGGAATGAGCTATTTCCTCGAGCTTCGCCTCATAGCCCGGGCGATCGATCATAATGGCCTTGGTGGCACCCGAATCAATCCTACGGCAATCAGCGCCGGACATCGCTTTCACGTAACCATGAGAATAGCCGGCCAAGTCAAGTCCCGCAGACTCAAGCTCACTGTACCCAACCGTCCTGAAGAAATCCGAGCGCACGATGCCGGTGCAGTGCTCCGGATAACCCACGGAACGGTGTTCTTCGAAAACCGTAACAGCGAACCCAGCCTCAGCGAGCCTGCACGCGGCAAGCAGACCCGCGGGACCCGCGCCAAGGACAGCTATTTCAGTGGTCAACCTCGCTGACAGCTTAAATCTCCGGTATTTAACAGTGTACCGGTCAGGTATGGGAGAAGCGTCCGAATACAAGCAGGTCATGGTCGTCAGAAAAGACCTTGACCTCGGATGCGGCAAACTGGCCGCTCAAGTGGCCCACGCCTCGCTTGGCTCGTATATTTTCTGCAACAGCCATAACCCCGAATGGGTTCGCGGGTGGACCGACACCGGCTGGAGGAAGATTGTGGCCAAAGTTTCTTCAGAGAACGAACTCCTGGCGCTCATGGACGCGGCACGCCATCTTGGGCTACCCTTCTACCCTGTAAGAGACGCAGGCCTTACGCAGGTGGCGCCCGGCACACTTACCTGCGTTGCCTTCGGACCAGCTCCTTCAGACCTTGTGGACAAGGTGACCGGGTCGCTGAAGCTGCTATGAGCTGGAGGGTTCTGCCGAAGATACCCGGGTGCGTGGGCTGGGAGGGCTGCGGGGTTGAAGTTGCTATCGGAGCCGAACCCGAGGATTTCAGGGTATGCGAAATCCACGTGTCAGGTGAGGACGCGTGCTCGGCCAAGCCTTCTGAACGCGTTGGAAACCTCGCCTTCGGCGTCATAAGAAAACGGGGCATCACGACGCTCGACGCGGTCAGGAAGCTCGCGCGTTCACTGAGGTGCTCATCGCACGAAATACACGTGGGCGGTCTTAAGGACAGGCACGCGGTCACAAGTCAGTTCGCAACCCTGCCTGGCCACGCGACCGACATCGACCTCGGAGACGTCGCCTTCACACGTCTGTCAAAACGTTTTACACCTTACTCTGCGAAAGAGGTGTGGGGTAACTGGTTCAGAATAAGGATCAGAGCCGATCCAGGCGTGAAAAAAGCCGCCGATATGGCCTTTGACTTCAGCAGCCAGCCCATTCCCTCATACTACGGTCACCAGAGGTTCGGCTCCCTGGTTCAGGACACCCACCTGGTTGGTCTGGCGATTCTAAGGCGAGACTACCATCAGGCTGTGGAAACAATCCTGAGCGGGCCGTCAGGCTGGTATGAAAACGATCTGGCCGAAAACCTGAGAAGAGGCATGGACGAACCCTCTGCGTTAGGCGCCGTCGACAGGAGACTTCTCAGACTGTTCGTAAACTCGTACCAGTCCTACGTGTTTAACAGAATGCTCTCGGCGCTTATCCGAGAGCACGGGTCGGTGGAAAAGATACCGTTCAGATACGTGGGAGTCGCCGACAGGTATGGCGTTCTGTCAAAGGCTTCCCCGGCGTCGGCGGTCGCCAACCTCCAGCATAAAATCATCCACAGGCAGGCGTACCCGCTCTTGGAGTTGCCTGGTTCACGCGTGCACAGTGACTCACCCTGCATTGCACTAATCGCTGAAGACGGTTTGAGCCGCGAACACTTCGAAAAAACGCTTGCAGGAGAATTCCATGGCGGATACAGGCAGATGTTCTTTTATGTGCAGGGACTTCAGACTACGGCTTCAGAGGTTTCAGAGGCTTCAGAGGCTTCGGCCACGCTTTCTTTTGCGCTCACAAAGGGAATGTACGCGACCGTCGCGGCCTCTGCGTTCGTTGCCTCCGCCAGGAGAATGCATTCCGGTTGACTGGAAGTTGACCCTCCATAAGGAAACAAGCATTCACTGTATAGGAGTCACACGGAGCCAGTTCACCGTTTTTCGGAAATCCCCCATACTGTGTAAACGACCCCCGCCAGGCGGGCTCCTTGGCTCAGCCAAGCCACGGTTGGCGGCGACGCAGATACGTTAGCTAGCTTACAGACGCAGCGGCTAGGCCACGCGTTCCTTTGGGCGCAGGGCAGGCTGCCGGTTCTGCTTAAGCTATGGAACAGGCGAAAATTCTAAGAGCTTCCAGCTGAGGTTTCTTTCGGCGTAACACGCATGGACGAAGAGCTTCTTAGAAAAGTTATCGACCACGCTCTTTCACAGGGGTGCACGTATGCTGAGGCAAGATGGCAGGCCAACTCAGGGTCGCTTTACACGACTCAGAACGGCGACCCGCAGCCCAGCGGGCTCGTCGACTCAGAAGGAGTGGCTGTGCGCGTCATACATTCAGGAGCCCTGGGTTTCGCTGCGACAAACGCCGTCGACGGCCCGTCGCTTGCTGAGTTAACGTCCAGGGCTGTTGCGGGGGCAAAGGCTTCGGCTAGAAGGCTCAAAAACCCGATTTCGCTTGCAGGCTACAAGTTTGAGGAAGCCGACTACAGGTCCGGGGAAAAGCGCAGCATAGAAGACGTTTCCCCTCAAGATGTGTTCGGTTACCTCAAAGAGCTCGACTCACTTCTTTCCAATGGATTCGAAGACGTATACTTTCCGTTTCGCACGCTCTCTGTCTCGTTGAACCGTGAGTCCAAGGTTTTCATGAACTCTGAGGGATGCAGGATACGTAGCGCCATCTCCCGCGTGGGCTTCCGCGCTATCGCCGTGTCACTTTACCAGGGTCGGTCCAGAAGCATAAGCATACCAGAAGGCTACAGTGGCGCGGGTGGCACGGGAGGATGGGAAGTTATTGAGGGGATGAACCTGAATGAAACCCTTCCTGTGAAAGCCAAGGAGATTGCGAGAGCTCTGAAAGCAACAGCCACTCCGCCGTCAGAGGAAACCTCCGTCATCCTCGGACCCAACGTGGCGAGCCTGACAAGCCACGAATCGGTGGGTCACCCGTTCGAAGCCGACCGCATACTTGGCCGAGAGGGAGCTCAGGCCGGCGAATCCTACCTTAACCGTAGCGCTCTTGGCTACAGGCTTGGCAGCCCTG
>JAVZLA010000005.1:0-38514 GCA_038883995.1 Thermoprotei archaeon
GGACCACGGGGGCCATTTTCTTGGTCACCGTGCCGGCTACAATCATCACGTCAGCCTGCCTCGGTGACGCGCGCTGCATCAGCATTCCAAGTCTTTCGGCGTCGGTTTTGGAAGCGCCAGTCTGCATCATTTCTATGGCGCAGCAGGCTATGCCGAATGCGAGGGGCCAAAGGGAGTTCTTTCTTCCCCATTTAACTACGGTCACAACTCCCCTCAGGTCCTCGAGGTCTTCCATAACGATTTATCCCTGCGTTTGAGTTTTAAGCCTTTTGAGAGGGTGCCTTACCTTAAGAGGGCACACTCCCCGTGGTCGGCCTGTGAGCCGACGTTACTTTAGCCCATCGACAGGCCTGCTATATGCTCTAAGAAATACCTGTGTAGTCTGAGATCCCCGGAAAGCTCTGGATGAAACGATGTGGCGAGCAGATTCCCCTGCCGCACGGCCACTATGCCTTCTTCTGTCTGCGCCAAGCTCTCAACCTGTGGCCCGATCTTCTTTACGATAGGGGCTCTGATGAACACTGCGTGGTAAGGTTTGGGTCCAAGAACCTGTATCTCTAAGTCCCTTTCGAAAGACTGGGGCTGACGCCCGAAGTAGTTTCTCTCCACCTCGATGTCAAGTATTCCCAAAATAGGCTGCGTCTTATCATGGACCACGCTGTCGCTCGAGCGCTTGGAAAGAAAGATCATGCCCGCGCATGTGCCAAGAATGGGCAGGCCGTTTAGAGCCGCTTCCTTGACTTTTTCAAGCATCCCTGTACGCTGTGCTAGGCTTCCTATGACTGTGCTTTCGCCTCCAGGTATGGAAAGCGCATCAAGCCCGTTCAGTTGCGACGGCTCCTTTACCAGTCTCACCTCATCGTCTGTGGCGGTGAGACACTGTCTCCAGGAAGCCAGATGCTCCTCGACGTCTCCCTGAACCGCCAGCACACCCACTGTCCGCGGCATTCAGGTTCCACGCTCCTGCATTTTGAACACCATCGAAGCCTGGTCAAGCCCTTCCATAGACTTCTGCTCATCGACTCCTCTCTGGAACTCCGCAACTATCTCCGGGTTGTCGAAATATGTGGTCGCGTGAACTATTGCTCTGGCCCTTTCCAAGGGGTCATTCGACTTGAATATTCCGCTACCCACGAACACGCCGTCTGCGCCAAGAAGCATCATTTCAGCCGCGTCCGCGGGAGTGGCTATTCCTCCGGCTGCAAAGTTGACCACTGGCAGGCGATTGATTTTGGCTGCGTCGACTAACGTGTTCAGAGTAACATTCATGGATCTAGCTACCTTCAGCAGCTCCTGCGTGTCCCCCTCAAGGTACAGGGACCTGACTTGCGCCAGTTCGCTTTTAACAACTCTGAAATGCTTTACCGCTTCCGCCACGTTACCAGTACCAGGCTCGCCCTTTGTCCTAATCATCGAAGCTCCTTCCTCTATCCTCCTCAACGCTTCGCCAAGCGATCTCGCGCCTGCTACAAACGGCGTCTTGAAATCCCACTTCCATATGTGCCTCTCTTCGTCAGCCGGGGTCAATACTTCCGACTCGTCTATCATGTCCACCCCGACCGCTTCAAGCACCTGGGCCTCTGCCGTATGACCTATCCTGCATTTGGCCATGACCGGAATAGTTACATGATCCATTATAGCCTCTATCACTTTGACGCTGGCAGTCCTCGCAATGCCACCCGCCTTCCTAACATCGTAGGGAAGCTTATCCAACACCATGACCGCAACGGCCCCGGCCTCCTCAGCCGTCTGGGCCTGTTCGACGTTCGTGACGTCCATCACTACACCGTGCTTCAGCATATGGGCAAAGCCGCGTTTAACGAGGGTTGAGCCGAGCCGGTCTTTTCCTACAGTCCAAGCGGGCTCATCCTGTAACGGATACCCTGTCAACGATATCATTTTAACCCGCTAACATGTGTTGTTCTCCCCTAAATTAGGCTGTCTAAACTTACGGAACCTAACCCCTAGCCTTTGCGAAACAGCACTCCTAGGCCGCCGGGTGGGTAAACCCACTCTATCGCTCCGTTTCCATATTCGTGGCATGACACGTAACAGGCGCGTAGCTCTAGGCACGCCTCATAGTTGACTGCCACTTTCTCCCCGGTCCACGTGTAAACTTTGGCGGGACAGACTCTGAGGCAGGGTTTGAGGTCGCATGTCTGACACAGTAAATTGTTCTTGATCGTTATGTGTGATTTTTTGGCCCAGTTCCATTTGTCGTGCCCCAGAAGGCTCTCTACAGACTGTTTCTCGTGAGCCATAGTCTGGTCGTACGCTACGATTGCTTAAATTCTCTTCGGCTGACCGAGCCGATTATTCTGAGCGAGCCGGGTTTAATCGCGGGGTTATAGAGTGCGCCTTTGAAGGGTATATTGGGTGCAGGACTCTGTGTTTCCAAAGCCAAGTGGCCGTCACAGCTCTCCTTGACTACGCACGAATAGGTCTGACCCAGGAGTGAAAGGTTCACCTGTAGACCGGGAGTTATCTCATGAGGGTAGTACGCATATTTTCTGAAGTCGACCGAAAGGGAACGCGTGAACTGGTCTCCGGAAACCAGCAGTCCCTCTTCTTCGAGTTCGCTTTCGCTAAGACCTCTGACAGCCAGTCCGACTCTCTGGCCTGTTTCGGCTTGTTCGAGATCCACATCCATAACCTGGATGCTCTTCACCTCAACTTTTTTGCCGGATGGAGTGTAAAGGTTCTGATGCACCTTGACAGCGCCTGCCAGCACGAACCCAAGGCCAACTACACCGACCCCCTTCACCGTGAACGCATTGTCTATGCTGACAATCACGCTGCTTTCAGCGCGGCAAACATTCAGCGAGTCCAAGTCTACTCTGGAATACTCTTCTTGTCGTAGTTCGAGCAGTCTGAACTCTGATACGCTGGTCCCTGAAAGAATCTTGTCAAGCGTCTGGCGCTGAACCATGCCTGGGTTCGCTATTATGTAGCCGCTTCTGATTCCTGCGGCGTCAAGCGACAGGATTGATTCCGCTTCCTGCCAGCCCAGTTTACCGTTTTCCGGAAGAACAACTATGGCGGAAGAGCACAAGGTGGCGGTTCTGCACAGGGTTGACACTTTGTCGGGATACCCCGAGGGGTTCAGGAGGCTAGTGATTCTTCCCTTCCTGTGATAGATTTCCAGGCCTTCCGATTCTGATCTCTTTGCCAGAGCAGAGCAAAACTTTGACCTGTGCTCTTGGGAAGATCCGACCACGCCCACTATTCCTTCCACGTCTGTCATCTCACGCAATCTCTTACGCGAAGATATAAGCAGAACCCAGCGGGTGAGAAGATCCTAAGGATACACAAAAATAGCGCCGGCGTTCAGGCAGTCTGGGCTCTTAAAGTGGTTGCACGCGACTTACACGAGTATGTCAGGTTGTTGGAAGACTCTAAGAAACTTGACAGGGTGAAGGTGGAGGTTGACCCTGAACTCGAACTCGCCGAGGTTCTACGAAGATGCGTAAAACAGCGGCCAGGTCGAGCGGTCCTGTTTGAAAAGGTAAAGGGATACAGGATTCCGGTTTTGGGGAACGCTTTTTCATCAGACGAGTTAGTTGCATTTAGCCTAGGAGAGAAAGACCTGCCCAGCCTAGGGAAGAAACTGAGTTCGCTTTTCAGTTTTGAACCACCCACAGGACTAGTGGATGCGCTTAGATCGATACCGAAGCTACGTGGACTGGTTGGGATCTCCCCGAAGAAGGTTTCAAAGGCACCTGTAAAAGAGATCGTTGAGAAGGATCCATCCTTTGATTCGATTCCCATCACCAAGACGTGGCCCGGTGACGCCGGAAAGTTCATCACGTTTCCTCTTGTAGTCACAAGGGACCCTGACACAGGCGTTACAAACATCGGCGTATACAGGGTTCAGATATTTGATTCAAAGTCTGCCACCATTCACTGGCAGAGACACCGCTCAAGCGCCATCGCGTACAGGAAGCTTGACAGGCAAGGCCAACGCATGGATGTGGCATTAGTGGTGGGGGCGGATCCAGCTACAATTTTTACGGGGGTTGCTCCTGTGCCTGAAGCGATAGACGAATACCTCTTCGCGGGCTTTCTGCAAGGCACGGGAATAGAAGTAGTGAAATGCGAAACAAGTGATCTTGTTGTTCCCGCCCGAGCAGAAATCGTTCTGGAGGGACATGTAGATCCTGGTGAGCAAAGACTCGAAGGGCCGTTCGGTGACCACACAGGGTACTATACGCCTCAGGAACCGTATCCGGTGTTTCATCTTGATGCGATCACCAGACGTGAAGAGCCCATCTACCTCACTACAGTCGTAGGAAAGCCGGTTCTTGAAGACACGTTCTTAGCTAACGCAGCTCAGGCCATGTTCACCGAACCACTCAAACTGCTCTTTCCGGAGATAACAGACTTGTATATGCCTCCGGAAGGAGTGTTCACCAATCTGGCGTTTGTTTCAATCAAAAAGCAATACCCAGCTCACGCCAAAAAGATCATGATGGGTCTATGGGGCATGCCTCAGCTCATGTTTCTCAAAATGATCGTTGTTCTCGACGACGATGTGAACGTGCGGGATGTGTCTGAAGTGCTTTGGGCGGTCTCAACAAGGATTGACCCCCAAAGAGACATAGTCATAATTCCCGACACGGTGACAGACACACTGGACCATGCGTCCAAGATGCCTAATCTGGGTTCGAAGATGGGAGTCGACGCCACCAGAAAGTGGCCCGAAGAAGGATATACCAGGTCTTGGCCAGACGTCGTAAGCCCCGATTCGAAAACCAAACAGCTTGTAGATTCCAAATGGGCCCAGTACTTTAGCTAAAAAGCGAAACCTGCAGTTGCCGACAAATGACTGTGAGCAATCGGTCGCCTTGCTCGAAGCTTGGTTTGCACTGGAAAGTAGTGATCTTACCGTCTATCACCCTTTAGAGGCTTCTTCCGTAAGAGTACCGTAAAGTCGGATGTCTCCCCGAACATGAGCTGCTCAGATCCTGAGGCCAAAGGCTTCTGAAAGATTCCTGAAACGTTCGTATTCTTTCATGTATTTTCGTCCCTTGTCTGTCAGAGAGTAAATTTTACGGCCTTCAACCTCCCTTTTTGAGACGAATTCCAGACGCTCCAGTTCATCCAAGAAGGTTGTAAGCCTGTTGTAGGGCAGGTTGGCTTCGGAGAGAATTCTGTTAACCGTCTGCTCTCCTCCTTCTCTTTCTATTGCAGCCAGCACGGCCACGATTATACTTACTCTGGACCTGTGACGCTCCCGGCTCATCTGGAGCTGACCTGCCATACCGCGTAGAAAATGCACAGGAAGCCGGCCAGCTGCAGCACCGAGGACACGAGAAACAGAGGCTGGCTGTAGAGTTCAACGAGTCTTACAGCATGTTGGAGTAGCATGAATGCGAAGCCTACACCAATGTACTTGGAGTAATTCATCTTTGAAACTTTGTACTCCTCATATATTCTGCTCAGAATGTAAACTATCAGAACTGTAGAGACAGCTTGGACGCCGTATGCGAAAAGATCCCTGAAGAGGAAGGGTATCAGGAGCAGGGACAGGTTTGTTGGCTTGGAGGAGATGGAGTACGCGTATGTAAGGACCACGAATCCGGCGAATTCAAGCACCGAATACAACAGATAGCCCTCACCGAAGAACACAGGTCTCAGACGTTGGATTGAAGCGTTGGCTGCCAGCGTATACACCGCCTGAACCACAAGTCCAAGTGTAAACAGAAGAAACGCGCTGCTCAGAAACAGCATTGCCACTGAACCTAGAAAGCGAAACGCCCTAAGTGAGAAATACCATACGGCGATGGCTAGACCCGCACTGACAAGCTCTATAATCGATTCTGTTGTATAGAAAATGTGTCCAAGAGCCATTTTCCGCACCGCTACAAGCAGATCAGGTCTTTAGTGAACGGCGTCAGAACCCTGGGTGAGCCGTTTTCGATGCACACAATGTCCTCTATTCTGACTCCGAACTTACCTTCAAAATACACTCCGGGTTCGATGCTGAAACACATTCCATCCTTAAGCTTTGTCGTACTGGAGGAATCAACGAACGGTTGCTCATGTACTTCTAATCCTATTCCGTGTCCGGTTCTGTGCACAAAGTTACGCCCGAACCCGCGTTTGGATAAGAATTCTCTGACTTTCCTGTCGACATCACAGGCTCTTACACCTTCAAGAGCCGACTCTACCCCAATTAGCTGAGCCTCTTTAACAGCCAAGTATGCTTCGCTGAACTCCTTCGTAGGAGTGCCGACGAAGAAAGTTCTGGTCATATCTGTGTTATAAAGTTTGTATCTGGCTCCGAAGTCCACTACAAGTGGCTCTCCGCGTTCGATTGGCCTGCTCGAAGCCCTGTGGTGAGGCATTGCTGAACTTCCACCGGAGGCCACTATGGTGGCGAACGCCCTGTCGTCCGCGCCCAGTTCGATCATTCTGTTTTCGAGAATTCTGGCGAAGGCTCTTTCTGACATGCCATGGGTAAGATGCTCCAAAGAATATGAAATAGCTCTACATGCCAGATCACTAGCATACGAAATTAGCTGTAGTTCCATGTCTGTTTTGATAGATCTGAGTTCCTGGAAAATAGTGTTGGCTGACGTGAACTCTGAACCGTTTAGAGCTTTGGTAAGCGAAAAGTACCATTCGAGCCGCATCCCGCTTTCAACACCAATCATCCCCGTACGCACTCTTTCCCTGAAAGCCGAGGCCAGTTTTTCGCCCATGTTTTCACCGTCTTTCCATACAACCGCATCCGTGACCGGGGTTTCCAGTCTGATCTGGCTGGAATAGAGTTCGGGAGTAAATATCCAGGGTTCCGAGTCGGGTGTAACTATAAGTAGGAGCGGTCTTTCTCCGGAGTCCTCGGACCAGCCTGTGAGATAGGTCATGTTTACGCCAGGTGAAACTATAATTGCCTGAACGTTTGAGGCGCTCATACTTTCTTTGAGCATCTTTATCCTTTCATTGTAGAGAGAACTTTTCACACTCAACGTTCCCGCCCTACTTTTATACACAGCAATATAGCATCATCGCAAGAGTCGCTGACTGTCAGCGTGAGCAAGCCTTTGTCAGGGGGTTGAACTAGGTTTGTTCAGGTTTCACTCGATTACCTTTTTACCATCTGCTGTCTGAACGTCTTGAGCAAAGGCTTTGACCGAAGTTTCCGCCGTTCTATTCCCTGAAAACATAGTATGCGAGGTACTGGCTGCTTCTGATGGTGCAAGCGGAAGAGTGGTATCCCCTCTTGGCGTGATCAGGAGAGGAGCGGACCTGATGTCAAAGGTGTTTTGGTCTACTTTCACCTATGCAAACGTCCTGAACTCGCGTAAGGTGACGTTCAACGTTACAAGCGACGCCCTTGTTTTTTTCGACTGCCTTTTCGAAAGAAGCGAGCAGACAGCCCGGCTCAAACCGCTGGATGGGTTTCTCTTTTTGCCTGGAAGCGAAGCGTGGGTTGGCGCGGTTCTTGAAAGTGAAATACCGGACAGCTTGCTTCCACGGTCTGAGCTTGTTTTCAAACCCGTTGCAGGAGCGGTGGGAGAAAGGACGCCCAGGTGCTATACAAGAGCTAACGCCGCCCTCATAGAAATGCTGGTTCATTACACCAGGATAGAACCCTACCTTAAGGAGGGCAGGGCGGCCGAAGCCCGAAGACTGTATGAGCTGATGGTGCACTATAGCGAACTGATCGGGAGAGTCGCACAAGACTCCGCTTATTCAGGCAGAGCCAAGGAACTTATGGAAAAAGCCAGGAGCCTTTTGGAAGTCGGTAAGCCATGAACATTGACGAATGGCTGGAACACTGGTATCCTCAGATAGTGAAAGAACTTTCACTAGACCCTTCAAAGGACGTTGAGGCTGCTGAGCTTGCCTCAAAATTGATCGAAGGATACACTAAGACCGAACCAGAGTTTGCTCCGGGGTTCACGTGCTTTGTGTTTGGCGCCGGCCCCTCGCTCACAAAGCAGCTGGAAAATATATCAAAGCTCAGAGAAAAGAAGTCACTTTGGTTCGCCGCAGACGGGGCGGCGAGAGCCCTGTTGCAATTTGGTTGCCCTAGGCCGGACGCAGTAGTAACAGACTTGGACGGCCTCTCTTTAGAGGAGATTCTTCGGATGACCGATACAACCTTTTTTGTTCATGCTCACGGAGACAACATTCCACTCATCGAACGGGCTCTGCCTGAAATGGTTTCGAGAGGATTTCGTGTTGTGCCGACATGCCAATGTAGACCGATGGGTGCTGTAAAAAACTATTTTGGTTTTACCGACGGCGATAGGGCCGCATGGATTTGTAGAGGGTTGGGGGCTGAACGGATTGTTCTGGTCGGTATGGATTTCGGCTCCGAGCCCGGGGCGTTCTCTAAGCCGTCTGGAGCAGTGGTCGACCTAAGGCGTAAGGCTCTGAAACTGAATATAGGGGAGCGACTGGTTCGACGGCTGGCACAAGAGATGGAAGTGGTTTCACTAGAAGGGTCGAAGCGAATCGACGGAATCAAACAGGTTCCTCTAGATGCCCTATAGAAGCCGTTGACGCCTTATGGAAGCGTGGTTTAAAGAGCCGCGGAAGCGTTATATTATCAGGCGTTTCAAAGATGTTATGCCTAGGCTCTGGGCCATAGCCCTGTTTGTCTACAACATTGACGAGGCTGCGGAGTTCTATTCCGAAGTTTTGAAGCTGAAGCTGGTGGAGAAGAACTCTGCTGACGGACTGGCCGTTTTCGATCTGGAGGGAATCCCTCTCCTCATAAGGCTTCCCGAGATGGGGGATGAATGGCGGATGCAGGGCGGCTCCACAAACCTGTTCATTGAGGTGGATGACATTCAGGAGCTGGCCCAAAGGATAAAACTCAGTAAGGGACGCATACTCTTCGGCCCAGAATCCATGACGACAGAACAGCTGAACATGGGGATAGAAGATCCTTTCGGAAATCAGTTAATCATAACCGGTTCTCCGAAGTTGAGTTAGACGGTTGTTTTGAGTTCGTTCCCCATCAAGGCTACCAGTTTCTGAGTGGAACGCATTGCCTCGGGCGAGTAGTTTGTAAGCTTGATCGGTGTTACAGATATATTCTTCTCAACGAGAACCGTGTGCACGTCTGTGTTGGACTCTAGGTCAGACTTTATGTTTCCTCCCAGCCAGAAATATTTTCTGCCGCGTGGGTCCCTTCTTTCAAGGACATACTCGTCGAACATGGTTGACGCCATGGGGACCACTTTAACCTTGGTCTGACGCGTGATCTTGGCAGGGAAGTTTACGCTGAGGACGTCAACCTCGTCTGGAAAGCCCACCTGAAGTATCTTGGAAACCAGAGAGCGAATGAACTTGCTTGCCTCACCGAAGGCTTCCACCGGCGGCTCAACCTTGTAATCTATGACCATCGAAAAGGCTATTCCCTTTATGCCGTTGAGGGCGGCTGCGAGAGCTGCGGAAACTGTTCCGCTCGTATAAAACGATTGCAGTGTCAGGTTCTCGCCGAGGTTTATTCCGCTCACCACTAGTTTAATCGGCTTATCCTTCATTAACTTGTATCTAGCCAAAAAAACTGAGTCTGTAGGAGAACCTGATACAGCATACGCCCTGTAGCCATCGTCAATTTCAACTCGCTCTATCCGTAAAGGCTTGAAGAATGTTATGCTCATGCCCGCTGCGCTTTGAGGGCCGTCCGGAGCCACGACTTCCACTTTTTCTCCCAAGCCGCTCACCGCCCTGAAGAGTGCCAGTATCCCTGGACTACGCACACCGTCGTCGTTTGTAACGACTATCAAGGTTCCACCGTTTCGAAGCGCTATCTGTACACCGAAATAAGGTGTTCGATGAGTTGAGTGAAAAACTGCGGTCGAATCGATTCCATCGCTTTGGCTGCAAGGCCGAGAACAGGAGACTCGGCTAATCCAAGCCCTATTGTTAGCACAAGCGTAACAATCAGCGGCAGCAGGAACATGGGGGTTTCTCTGAGTTTAGACTGGTCTGGCACAGGAACAGAGGGCGAGCCTACGTACATGTTTTTGATTATACGTGCGTAATAGTAGAGGCTGAGTGCGCTGTTTAAGACACCTGCGACTGCCAGCCAGATCCAAGCGCCACCGAGCTGTATTGCGGCATAAAACATGAAGAACTTGGCCACAAACACGGAGAGAGGTGGGATTCCTGCCAAGCTGAGAAGACATATCGAAAAAGCGAACGCGCTTACGGGCGAGGTCTTGGCGATCCACGAATACTGATCGAGCGTCTTCGCTCCGTATTCTCGTTCAAAGAATTCTGCCGCTATGAATGAACCCATTTTTGAAAACGCGTAAGCCATGATAAAGTATAGGAGGATGGCGAACGAGAATCTCGTTGCGAGGGCCAACCCTATCAGGATGTAGCCGGACTGGGCTATGCTGGAGTATGCCAGAAGCCTCTTGACGTCTGTTTGTGCCAGGGCCGCCAAGTTGCCGTACGTCATTGTGAGCAATGCGAGAACAGCAAATATCAGTTGCCAGTCCAAACCCGCGGCGGACGCGAAGGTGGGCGCCATAACGTAGAAGATTCTTACGAGGGCGGCGAACCCCATGACCTTGGACGCGGCTGAAAGATAGGTGGTTGTAGAATAGGGAGCGCCGTCATAGGTGTCGGGAAGCCACAAATGGAATGGGACGGCAGCAACCTTGAACCCGAATCCTGCGATAAGTAGTATGAACGCCACGGAGATTATTTCCTTCGAGTTCCCGAGTGGGGAATCCAGTGCGGTTATGGCAATGGTTCCCGTTGAGGCGTAAATGAGTGATATGGCGTAGAGTATCATTCCCGCAGAGAGTGCTCCGATTACGAAGAATTTGATCGCGGCTTCGCCAGAAGCACGGCTGTTTTTGGCGTAAGCCGTCATAGCGTATGTCGCGACGGTGGCCAGCTCGAACGAGACAAACAGGGATATCAGATTAGATGCCGCAGCCACAAGAAACATGCCCACCGTGGCTGCCAGTACAAGCGCAAAGTACTCTATTTCTGAACGCTGCTCTCTGACGGTTCGGTAAGATGTAGCTGACACGAGGATACAGGAGGCGTCGAAGATTAGGCCGAAATAATATGTAAACCTGTTCAACACGAATGAGCCTGATCCGAACGACGAGCTTGTCCCGGTTGCGGCAAGGTACGCGGTGATAGCGAGCGACAGTATTCCGGCGCCAAGGGTTATGCCGTATGAGACTCTGACATCGGGCTTCGATACGTCCTGCAGGAGCAGGATCACGACCGCAGCCACAAGCACTATTAGCGGGCTTGCCGCGAGGAAAAATCCTGGCTCCAACACTAGAGTCCACCCAGATTGACCAATGCTCTGATGCTAGGCTCAATGTAGCTCTGGATTAGAACCGGATAGATTCCCAGCAGTATTATGAGGACTGCAAAGATTCCGAGGGCAATAACTTCGGTTGAAGCAAGATCGGGGTACTGCGTACTGTTCATCGGTTTTGAGAATATCACTCTTTGAAGCATCCACATGTAGTAGCCTGCGGTTATTGCGAGAATGATCGCCGCTATTGCCCCGACAACCCAGTCAACTGATAGGGCTCCCGTAATTATCATGTATTCCCCTACGAATCCGCTTAAGCCCGGCAGACCCACGGAAGCGAGTGATGCGAACGTCATAAGTCCGCCTAATTTTGGTATCTTGGATGCCAAACCGCTCAGTGAAGGCATCTGCCTGGTTCCTGTGGATTCTCCTATGAATCCTGAAAGAAGGAACAAAGAGCCGATTATCAGGCCGTGGCTGAACATCTGAAATACAGCTCCCTCCATCCCTATTGTGGTCAAGGTCGCTATTCCTATGAGGACGAATCCCATGTGCGATATGCTGGACATGGCTACCATTCGCTTCACGTCGGACTGCCTATAGGCGGCCAACGAAGCATACAGGGCACTCACAATTCCCATGATCAGGAGAATGGAAGCATAGTGTTGCGCGGTCTGCGGCATCATCTGGAAAGCCAGCCTGATCATACCGTATCCACCCATCTTCAGAAGTAGGCTCGCCAGAAGCACGCTCACCGGGCTGGGCGCCTCTACGTGTGCGTCCGGAAGCCACGTGTGAAATGGAAAAACAGGCATCTTGACAAGGAACGCGAATGCAAGCGTGCCAAAGATGATTGTCTTATAGTACTCAGGGAAGGCGGGGTTTGTTAGGGTCTTTGAAATCACGGTCATGTTGAAAGTAGTGCCACCAGTCGAAAAGTACGCGATGAATATTCCTATGAGCATGATGACGCTGCTCACATGTGTGTAAAGAAGAAACTTATAGGCGGAGTATTCCCTCCGCGGCCCTCCCCAAATTCCAATCAGGAAGAACATTGGTACAAGCACTATTTCCCAGAAGATGAAGAAGACAAAGAGGTCGATTGAGGTGAAGACGCCAAAGACACCACCTTCAGTTATAAGCACGAGAGCATAGTACATTGCCTTCCTGGTTTTTATCTGAGTGAACGATGAGAGGACAACGGAAACAGTTGTAACCGCGGTAAGCACTATCAACGGAATACTGATCCCATCTACTCCGAAGGTGAGGTTGATTCCAAGCTGAGGAAGCCAGCTGTAACTCGTGAATTCTCTGAAGATTCCGAACCTCCATGAGAAGACGTTCAAACCATACTCTGCGAGCACGCCACCTGCCAAGCCTGCCGTAATTATCGAGACGATCAGAGCCAGTTTCGGCGCCCACTCCTCCAGTCTTCTCGAAGGAGCGGCGAAAAGCAAGGCTGTGCCTCCTATTATGGGGAAGAATACCAACGCGGGGAGGAGAGACGTTTCAGAGCACCTCTACCAAGAGTATTATGACAACTATCGCCACGACTACCACAGCGGCATAGTTTCGTATTCTGCCAGTTTCAGCGTACCTTGCACGGTTACCTAGACCTTTGAGCGAGTAACCTATGCCGTTAACTGCGCCATCCACGATCTTTCTGTCGAAGAAGTCCACGGCGAACCCCATTCCGTCTTTAACTGCGTAGGCAACGAAGTCGTATGCTGCGTCAAAGTAGTAGCTCTTGGAGACTACTGTGTATAGCTTTGAGCCAAGCCAGGTTCGTGTTATTATGTCTGGAGGGATTGTTTTCCTGATGTATGTAAGGTAGGCGATTCCGATCCCTGTTAATGCAAAGATAAGTGAAAGGAACGTCAACGCGAGTGGGGCTACAGGTGTTAACGGTATGAAAGGAGCATACGTCACGTATTTTTCGAACAGGTTGCCAATCGGCGACCAAAGCCAGCCTGTTATCAATGTGAGCGCTATGAGCACAACCATCGGCACGGTCATGACCTTTGGAGCTTCCTTGATGTTCCTTTCAGTCTTCGGAGGAAGCACGAAGGCCACCGTGAACGCTCTGAAGATGTAGAGTGCTGTGAGTATAACCGTTCCCAGTGTTAGCCCATACACCCAGAAGTCTCCGGTGCGTAGACCGTATTCGTACGCGGCGCCAAGTATCAGGTCCTTGCTGAAGAACCCGTTGAAAGGAAATATGCCGCTTAGTGAAAGCGCGCCGGCTATGAATGCTGCCGAAGTTATCTTCATCTTTCTGAGAAGGCCTCCCATTTCACGGATATCCCGTGTCCCCAGCACATGGAGTATCGAGCCGGCTGAGAGAAACAGGAGCGCTTTGAACACGGCGTGAGTCACAAGCTGGAACATGCCCGCCTGCAAAGCACCCACGCCCAGGGCGGCCATCATGTATCCCAGTTGGCTCATTGTAGAGTATGCCAGAATCCTCTTTAGATCATACGTTGTGAGCGCCATGGTTCCGGCTACAAACGCGGACACGCTTCCAACCAAGGCAACAACTTCCATTGAGATTGGAGCAGCGAGGAAGAGAGGGTAGAGTCTGGCAACCAAGTATACTCCGGCAGCAACCATTGTTGCCGAATGTATTAGGGCGCTGACGGTTGTCGGCCCCTCCATTGCGTCAGGCAGCCATGTGAACAGTGGGAGCTGAGCGGATTTGCCCACTGCGCCAAAGAAGATGAGAAGGGTCACGACCGTGATTACGGTTGGTGTAAAAACGGAGGCTGCGAACCCGTTCGAGATAAGGGTTGGAAGACTGAGTGTATGGGAGTGGATGTATATCTCTATAAGACCTATCAGAAATGCTACGTCTCCGACACGGGTCACAACAAACGCTTTTTTAGCGGCAGAAGCCACCTCGGGCCTGGTGTACCAGAAGCCTATCAAAAGATAGGAGCAGACTCCGACTAGCTCCCAGAAAACGTACATGGAAATAAGCGAGTCTGCAAGAGAGAAACCCAACATGGAGCCGGTAAACAGAAGCATTTCTGTCCAGTATCTTGGAAGACCGTCTTCATGTTCCATGTATCCCAGGGAATATACGAGTATGATTGTGGCAATCGAAGCCGTGACGGACGCCATTACTAAGCTGAGGTGGTCCACGTATATTCCGACGGTTATGGGTTCCCCGCTTCCAGGCAGAATCCACGCCCTGCTGTAGTCGAGCGGCGTGGAAGGAGGATAAACAAGGAAGTAAAGGGAAAGGGCGGCCGACACCGCTGCTATAATGATGGCAAGGTATCCGCCTAATCTGCGGAAAATTTTTCCGCCCAGTATGGGTATAGGCGAAGCTGCGAGGGGAAGGGCTGGTATCAGCCATGAAAGATCGTATGGGACAGGCAAACTATCCTTTCAACTCCTTGATTTCATCGAGGTCTATTGTTTTGAACAGTTTGTCCAGTAACAGCACTATCGCTATTCCCGTTGCAGCTTCAGCGGCAGCAACGGCTATCCCTATTATGGCGAGCGCTATTCCTTCTGCAAGATGAGACAGTGCTGCGTATGCCATGAAATTTATGTTGGCTGCATTCATGATCAGTTCCAGAGACATCAGCATCCTCACGGCGTTCCTTGATGTCAGAACTCCCAGAACTCCTATCGAAAAGAGGACGGCTGATAACCCTATGACATCTGAGAATGTTATCACTTTGACCGGTCACTCCTGGGCTTTTTGACTATGTAGATTGCTCCCAGCGCGGACGTGGCCGTCAGGGCCGCGATTGCGTACAGCGCGCCTTTGAAAGTTTTGAACAGCGCTACAGACGTAGCCACTGATGGGAGCTGGACGGGCTGCATGGGCTGTGACCCGAAGCCGCTTACGATTAAAGGGTACACCAAGACAGCCAAAAGTGCTATCGCAAACAGTGTGTATCCCAAGTTCTCAGGCGTCATTAGCCTTCTGAGCCTGCTCGCAGGTTTCGGGCTGCGGGTGAGCATTACTCCGAACAAAAACAGTATGATGACGGCGCCAGCGTAGACTAGGACTTGGATTGATGCCACGAACAGGCTTCCCATTAACGCGAATGTAGCTCCGACTCCAAGCAGTGCAACAATAAGGTAGCCTGCCGCACGCACTATTTCCCTGCTTAGGATAACTCCAAGGGCTGAAACCACTGTAAACGCGGAGATTGCGAGGAAGCCTGCTTCAAAAGGACCCATTGCTTTCACACCGCCGGGACAAGGAGACCGTGGGCTGCTGCAGCGGTTGCGACTATCGGGGTCAGTATTAGCCAGAGCACGCTTACAGGCACCAGGATTTTCCAGCCGAACCCCATCATCTGATCTATTCTTACACGTGGATACGCGGCCCTTATCCAGACTAGCACGGTGAACACTATTACTGTTTTAATAAAGAACCATACAAGCGCGGGGACGGGGGCTGGTCCGAGCCAGCCTCCGAAGAAGAGGGCGACCAAGATCGCTGACCCTCCGAAAGCCCGCATGTATTCCGAAAGATACACCAAGAGAAACTTTGTGCCGCCGTATTCCGTGTTCCATCCAGCTATTAGCTCGGAGTCCGCTTCAGTCATGTCGAACGGAGTGCGTTCCAGCTCGGCCAGGAGGGCGATGAGAAACACTATGAATGCCGGGAAGTCGAGGAAGACAAACGGGAAGGAGTGTGCCTGGGAAGAAATTATGTTAAAGAGGTCGAAGGTCCTGGTTAAAGCTGCCACACTCAGTATGGAGAAGACGAGCGGTATCTCGTAGCTTATTAGCTGCGCCGCAGAACGGAATCCTCCTATAAGCGTGTATTTGCTTGCCGCGGCCCAGCCGCCGAACAAGACCAGTATCGGGCCAAGCGCAAAAAAGGCGTAGGCTATGAGGAGGCTTGGGTCGAAGTTGGAAATCACGAAGTTTCCGGGATTGGCCGATGGCGGAAAAAGCCTTGAAACCGTGTAATCGAAAGGTATGGATACAAAAACTCCGAAGGAGCTTGCGATGACCAGTATGGGAACAAGATTGTATATCACCGCGTCTGCGGCGCCAGGCGTGAAATCTTCTTTGAAAACAAATTTGATCGCGTCTGCAAACAGCTGCAGCGTCCCGTACCTGCCCACTTCTGTGGGACCATACCTGGACATGATCCTCGCCCAAAACTTTCTTTCAATGTAGAGCTCAACCAAAGCGCCGACGCTCACTATAATGAACGCCGCTATCGCTACCAGTAGGGCGACGAGAACTGGCTCAGAGCTGATCGCGCGTAGCACTCCAAAGATAGAAAAGGCTTGCTCTAACTCCATTCAAGGTCTCCTCGAACCGCGTAGTAGCCTATGACGAGCAGCATGCTCGCGAACAGTACAAGTATAGGAGTCCATGTCTCCAGGTTCCAGCCCAAAGCCCAGGGTATCGCGATCGCCGCTACTATATCGAAGGCAACGAAGGCAACGGCGTACACATAATATTGAATTCTGAATCTTATCCTCGACGATCCGATCGAATCTTCGCCCGATTCAAACGGGACAAGCTTTTCGGTTGTCGGGTCAGATCTGGTTAAAATCTTTGGTACGAATTCTAGGAGGGCAGAAATAGCGGCGCCCAGCAAAACGAACATAAGGATGCCTATGTCCGTCACTAAAGCCAAGGCGACCCTTGGCTCAATCCGGAATGTTCTATATAGGCTTCACCTTTGTCTATGTTGCTTCTTTGCGTAAATTGCCATCTGGTCCCGTGCCGCTCGGCGTGGCCTGTACGAGAAAACGCTCCGGAGCGGCTTCGGAGTAAAGCTTATAACCGAAATCTCTGGCGCTGACTTTTGCAGGTAAGGTCAGGAACGGCGTTGTCGGAAGAAAACGCGCTTAGGGAAGAAAGCGAATCGCGTGGAAACAACCGCCATTTTGGAAGCAGAAGTCTATCACCCAAACCGGTCAAGGTTGGCGACGAAGTGGAAGTTACCATAACAGAGGTCAGCAGGAGGGGGGACGGGGTGACAAGAGTACAGGGGTACGTCATCTTTGTACCTAATGCCAAGCAGGGAGAAAACCTGAAGGTGCGAATATCACAGATCAGACCCAACTACGCGATTGGCGAAATCATAAAATGAAAGGGGGATCCGCCCCCTCTTTTTTGCCGCTTTGATGGGCTCAGGCGTCGAAGTACTGCACGAACTCAAACGGGGTTGGTCTGAGAGACTCTTCTATACACTCACGCTTTTTGAGCTCTATGTAGGCGTCGAGAAGTGACTGCGGGAAAACCGGTTTCAGGAATGCTGAGTCAGATGCTAAAGCGTCGACTGCCTCTTTCAGAGATGCGGGAAGCTCCCTTATACCCAGCTCCCTGCGTCGTTTGCTGTCCAGGTGATAGATGTTTTCATCCACCGGGTCCCCGGGGTCGATCTTTTTCTTAACGCCGTCCAGTCCAGCCATAAGCATTGCTGCGAAAGCCAGATACGGGTTGCACGATGGGTCCGCAGGCCTGTACTCTGCTCTCTTCGCCGAAGCCACTCCCTTATGGTATGTGGGGATTCGCACTGCCGCTGACCTATTGCGCTTGCCCCAGGCCGCGTAGACGGGCGCTTCGAAGCCGGGAACCAGTCGCCTGTAAGAGTTTGTAGTTGGCGACACTATCGCCGCCAGGGCTCGTGAGTGTTCCAGAAGCCCGCCAATGTAGTATCTGCCGAACTGGCTGAGCTCCGCATAGCTGTCCGAAGGATCGTAAAAGAGGTTGCGCCCGGAGCTCCAGATTGTCTGATGCGTGTGCATTCCGGAGCCGTTGTCCCCGAAAAGCGGTTTAGGCATGAATGTGGCTATTAGTCCCATCTCGGAGGCTACGTTCTTGGCGACGTATTTGACGGTCTGCAGTCTGTCGGCCGTCTCAGTCAGCCCGCCGTATCTAAAGTCGATTTCACACTGACCAGCCGTTGCAACCTCGTGATGCTGCGCTTCTAGTCTCATTGCGAAGTTCTGTACGAGGACTTCCACTACTTTCGTCCTGTAAAGCATCAGCGAGTCCTGAGGGGGTGATGGGTAATAGCTGCTTTTTGGCCTAAGCACGTACGATTTACCATGCTGGCTCCAAGGTGCCTCTTTCGAAGACACATGGTAGTACGCTGAGTCGGTTGAACAATTGTAGTGAGCTTCCTCAAATACGAAGAATTCGGGTTCAGGCCCCCAGGTCGAATCGGTGTATCCCGCGCTTTTCAAATAGCGTTCGGCATTCTGAGCTATGTAACGGGGATCGCGCTCAAGCCTTGAGCCGCTTGCACCTACGTAAACATCTGTGAACACTCTGCTCGTGTGGGGAAACCAAGGAAGAGGAGCCAGAGTTCCCCAGTCGGGTTTAAGAACCAAGTCGGATTCGAATATTTCTGTAAAGCCAGGTATACTCGAACCGTCTAGCTTTGGAGCGCCCTGGCTTACAAATGTCTCATCAACCTCTGAGACTTCCATGGTAGCGTGTTTCAGGGCTCCGCGCAAGTCCGTAAGCCAGAGGTCCAAATGGATTGTTCCTTGAGACGCAAATTGCTTTGCAATTGAATCGAGGCTTATGTCGGGCTTGCCGATAGGGCGTTTTCTTTGCATGAGCCATACACATTTTGATACAAAAATATAAGGATTAGTTCAGGATAATGAATATACGATCGAAAATTGATTAACTTTTGTTTATAAAAATGAGCCTGTCTTGTAAAATATTAAATCAACATGTTTGGTAAGAATCTAGTCATGGACATGTATAGCTTTTATAATCCCTTAACGAAGTCTTGACGAAGGTATTATTTGTGCAGCGATCCGTTGTCTTCCCCCAGAAAGTTGCTGATGGCTTGGAGCAGGTCGTCGAAAGATTAAAGCTTCTTTCATTCAACGGGTTTGAAGGAACAGTTCTGACCAATGCGTCACTGCACCTGATCAAAGCCCGGGGGAAACTCATCAGGCCCGCTCTGGTCTTTCTGGGATCGTACTGTACCAACGGCATTGTCTCCGCTTCAGTAGACGCTGCCACAGCGGTTGAACTGATTCACACGGCCTCGCTGATTCACGACGACATGATTGACCGGGATACCATGCGTAGAGGCGTATCCACTGTACACACAGTGTTCGGCGAGGAGGAGGCTCTTCTCAGTGGAGATATGCTGATTTCAAAGGCCATAGAAGTCAGTTCATCTTGCGGTCCGTTGGCTATAAGGGAGCTTGCTCGCGCCGCCATGGATATGTGCGAAGGTGAGTCAAGAGATTTTCTGACGCAGAAGGATCGGCGAGCAATCTCTGTCGACGAATATACAACAACCGTCGAGCTGAAAACTGCATCCCTATTAGGATCGTGTGCTGCGATAGGTGGAATAGTCTCCGGCGCAACTGAAAGACAGGTCAATCTGCTGAGAGATTTTGGGAGAAAGGCTGGCATGGCATTTCAGATAAGGGACGACTACGTTAACTTTAAGGGACTTCAATACGAGAAGCCCAAAGATACGGGCACGGACGCTTTGTACAGCAGGCCTAACATTGTTACTGCGCTTGAGACCGAGTTTGACTCCGATACCGCGGTAAAGATGGCCAAAGAATTGAATGCAAGATACGTGGAAGACGCGGTTAGGGTGTCCTTGGAACTAGGTGAAAAGGCGGAGATTTTGGCTGAGTACGCGGAGCTAATGCGAATACCCTAGAACTCATTGGTTTGGTAGACTCATAGCCTGCGACAGTGAGAATGGCTTGAACGAAATTGCCCAACCAAAGACCTACGGTGAGGCCAATAGGGCAGCGCGCCTTGCAGCGGCTAGAGGCGACGCAAAAACTCTGAACGAAATGGATTCTATACGTGAACGTCTCTTTTCGAAGTCACACAGGCGGCTACCCGGATCGCTCAAAAGTCCTCTGACGCTAGGCTTGCTTACCTTGGTGGGAGCCCTGCTAATCTATCTGGGTGGTCAGATGACATACAGTTTTGTCCAGTGGACGCTGTTCTTTCTGGGCTGTATCGTTCTGATGTTTTTTTCTCACCCATTGGGTCATAGCGTGACGGGGGCGGTTACGCGAATCAGATTCGGGTCGGTTTATCTTGCTGGAAGGATTGGAATCGAACCTACGTTGCTACTGTCGCTTTCCTCATATTATCGGGCGAAGCGGAGAAGTAGATTCGTCATGCATGCGGGCGGACCGGTTGCCACCTCACTCGCAGCGGTTTTTGTGGCACTGACAACCAACGGTTTAGGCTATCCTTTTCCGATCAGAATTCTTTCGGACATACTTTTGGCAGCGACGCTTTTGTCTGAGGCGGTTTATTCTTCTCGTAAGGGAGACATCGCAAGAGGCCTGCGTGCCCTTAGGGCAGGTGTGTGACTCTGGTGTCTGGAGGACTGAAAGAAGATTGGAACGAAGTTGTGCAGAACGCTCTGGACCGTCTTATCCCGGTCTACGACAAAATGAACTCCGTGATGTCTTTCGGACAGGACATCGAATGGCGTAAATGGGGTCTTAGCTTGGTTTTAAAGCCCAATTCCCGTATACTTGACGCCGGATGTGGGCCCGGCGTAATGTCCCAAACCCTGCTGGAACTCGACAGCGAAGCGAGGCCAGTGCTCTACGACGCTCTCGCTTCTATGCTTTCAGAGGCCCGTAACAGGCTTGGCAAAATGCAAAGAGGGCTAGTTCGTGGAATTTTTGAAAAGATGCCGTTCAGCGATAACTCGTTTGATGTGGTTACCATGGGCTTCTCCTTCAGGGATTCACAAGACATGTCTCAGGCTTTGTCTGAACTGTCGCGTGTTATCGCGCCAAATGGTAGTCTCCTCATAGTAGACATATCCAAACCTGATTCCGCGCTTCCGAGACTCGCGATAGGGTTCTACTGGCGTATCCTTGTGCCTTTTATTGCGATGTTGGCTGTTAGAAGCTACTGGAGATACTACAGCGTACTCCACACAACGTACAGGAGGCTTCCAAGGAACAGTCAGCTTCAGGCGCTGGTCTCCAAATATTTTGAAGAAGTTCACGCCCAAACAAAAATGAGTGGGGGGATGATGATTCTGACGGCTTTTCGGCCTAGGAAATCACGGCCTCCGCTCCAAGAGACCGCAGAAGTTCATCCTCGGTGAGTTCGACCCAGTTGTGAACCGCGTTGAAAAGAAGCAGAACGCGGGCGAACAGTTTCTCAGGGTTCTCGGCGTCAACGGCGTCTACAACTGAGGTTGTATAGGGTAAAAGCCATTTGTAGGAGTATGGTACAAAGTCGTACCAGGACTCGTTCAGGATCCTCATGTACAGGTCAACCAGAACCATATGGAAGGCGGCTTCAAACTGCTGCCCGGCAGACCTCTTTTCCCATATTTTCAGCGCGATTTGGAGTTCTCTACGCGCCAAAGTAGAGTAAGCCGACCTGTCAGTGTTGTGGGTGTAGGCAAACCGGTTTGCGTAGAGCTCGTCGCTTTCAAGCGTCAGAAGAACTCTCGCCTTTGGATTGCCTCCTATAACAGAGTACACTTTCCCCATAAGGTAAGCCAGCTTGCTGAGGCGCTTGGTTCGCTCCTTAAGATCCGTGTAAAAACGCTGTCTTCTGGCGACCTTCTCCGGGAAAAGCGACTGATACGACACGTGGCCCAGTTCATGCAGAACGCTGTGTTCAACGATGGCTGGTTCATTTTCTCCTTTGATGAATATTATTTTATCATACGTTTTGGAAAGAGACGTAGCCTCCTCGGCAAGCTGGGAAAGGGCGTTAGGTGTGGCGACCGCTGCATACACGGGGTTCAGGAGCTGAGGCATAACGCCGTTTTCAATGACTCCGAACTGAGAGTCCTCAAGACCGGGTAGAACATGGGCAACGGAAACAACAGCCTTGACGCGGCTTATGCTTTCCGACGTAGGTGAAAGAACGATTACTCCTATATTCACTGAACTCGCCCCATTTTTGTCGAAACACAACTGCCGGTCGGAAAGCAAAAATCAATCTTCATGTGACTGCCAGAGCGCCTTCCTGCGATCAACTTGTGTTCCCTGTTTAAACACCCTCAAACGTAAAAGCTTATCCGAGCCCGGCTCGCAAACAGTGCTGAAAGCAGTTTGGCAGTTCCCTCATGTGCTGTAATCGGCCAAACATCGGTTGAAGATTCGGCTTACGACAACATGGTTAAAACGCTCCCTAACTAACGCAGTACGCAGTCATGGTCAAGCGTCTTCTGGTATGCATAACAGGTTCAACTGGTTCGGTCTACGGTCAAAGGCTTCTTATGGCCGCTAGAGAATCGGATGAGGTTGAGACGAGTTTGGTTATAACCAAATCCGCGAAGCTTGTCATCGCCCAGGAGCTTGGAATCAAGTCTGCGGAGCTTGAGAGCCTAGCCGATCACGTGTACAACGAAACCAACTTCATGGCGCCGATAGCAAGCGGTTCATACAGGCTGGATGCCACGGTGATCGCGCCATGTTCCATGAAGACTCTGGCGGGCATAGCTGTCTCCTACGAAGAAAACTTGGTGGTCAGAGCCGGCTCCGTGGCTCTCAAGGAGAAATGGCCGCTGATATTGCTTGTGAGAGAAACGCCGCTCAGCGTAATACATCTGAAAAACATGTTGACCGTCGCGGAGGCCGGGGGGATAATCATGCCTCCTCTTCCACCGCTGTATTTCGGTGCCCGTACAACTGAGGAACAGGCGGATCTGATTGCGGGGAGAATCTTAACCATGATTGGAGTTAAAACAAGCCTGAAAAAAGAATGGGGGACAGATGCGGAGGCGGTGTAAAGGAAAGGAGGTCGAATGGATGGGTGTTGAGGAGTTTTTCCCGAATTCAGAAGACATCAAGGTCGGATAACCACATGAGGCCTCAAAAGAAGAGGCCACGACTTTGCTCTGATTTTGTTTGACTTGACCTGAATTGGCTGAATGCCAGGAAGGCTAACGGGAAAACTGGAACAGCGGTTCTTGCGTACAGAAACACGTCAAACGTTGGTTCGCCCAAGCTCTGAGGAATTGCGAGAGCAACCCATTCACCTGTAACGACGTAGGGTAGTAGGATTTCCACCGAGTTCTCGAATTTCTAACATCACCATAAGAAGTCGAGGCCGAAGATCAGGAAGTTTCCGATCTCGGGAGGGTTTCCCATGATGAAGGACCCGTCGAAGAGTATTATTCAGAGAACCGTGGCGAGCCCCATTTTTATCAAGGGCTTTGAATTCCTTAAGAGGCCAGCTGGAAAAGCCATCCATACCGGATGGGTGATGACTCCTGCAACAAAAAGCATGATAACTGAAAAAGGAGTCGTAGCCCATTTGGGGCCTTGTTAGAATTCCGGCCCCTGTCTAGGATGACGCCACGTTGGAAAAGCCGCTGGCGTGAGCCTCGCCTGAAAGTACAAGTGTTGCAAGAATGTTGACCGAGTTCCCATAGAGGAATGCGTCCAGCAGATGTTATCTTCTGAACCCCAGTCTAGAAGGGTCAAATCTTCCTGAAAATCTTCTGGAAAGAAAACAGACGAGCCCGAGCGTTGGTATCAGAGGTAGACCTCAGCTTGCCAGGGCAGCATGGTAGAGGTGTAATGCAGGCGCTTCACCCAGTGCTACAGATGTTGAGAAGCCGGAGAATAAAGTCTTGGCCGCTTCAAACCCTCGGCTTCGTGCTGTGCCTCAAGGTTCATCCAAGCTTAAGTTACAGGCTGGGTGCAAAGATCGGTGCAAGCAGGTGGACCAGACTCTATTCTGCTCTAAAGGTGAACTAACATGAGTTTGCCTGCATCTGTAAAGTATCTGGGAGAAATTGGAACACCACAAGTACTCGTGGGATACCTGGTTACGGATTCCGGTGTGACAGCTATGATAGAGTCAGGTCCCTCGTCCTGTGTCGAGGATTACCTGTTTAAGGCCTCTTTAACCATGGGCTCCAAGCCGAACCACATAGCCGTGTCACACATCCACGTCGACCACTCAGGAGGAGCGTGGAGAGCCGTCGAAAAGCTACCTGAGATAAAAATATCCGTCTATGAGAAAGGCTACCCCTATCTTGTAAACCCCGGTAGGCTGATAGAGTCCGCTAAGCAAGCCTTGGGAGCAATCTATGAAATCTGGGGAGAAGTGAGGGCGGTGCCAGAACACGCCGTTGTATCGAAGAAGTCGGGTGACACTCTTGCTGTGGGTTCCAAAACATTGAAACTGATGGATGCCCCTGGCCATGCTCCACATTCGTCTGTCTGGTATCTTGAGTCTGAAAGGGTTCTGTTCTGCGGCGACTCTCTGGGCATCTATCTCGGGGATAGCAGAAAAGGTGTCCTGTGGCCCACCACGCCTCCCCCATCATATGATCACGGTCTGGCGCTTGACACGATACACAAGCTCAGTCAGCTGAAGGTTGAGTCTGTGTGCTTTCCCCACTACGGCTATAATTGCGACACCGGTCCCCTGTTCGACCAGATAAAGCAGGCCTACGTGGACTGGCATAAGATCACCAAGGCATGTTTTCAGGAAGGATTGTCGGCCGAGGAAACCCTGGACGTAGTACTGAAAGAAGTCAGCGACTACAGGTCCGTCTGTTCAGATCCATACAGGAAGCGTCTGATGCTCATGGACGTCAGCGGCGTTCTGATGTATCATCGCAAACATCAGGGATCTGGCAGCTAGCAACGTGAGAAAATTTCTCCGAAAGACCGCATAGGCTTCTTTTTCGGCGAGCCGGCCGGAAAACCCACAGTAAGTAGAACAGAGGGTTCAAGGTTCTCGGCCAAGCCAAGCGCCTTGCGGACCGCGTCAGAACAGAAAAGAGGGGCACTGTACCAGCAGGCTGAAAGCCCTTTCACCGTGCACGCCAAAAGAATGTTCTGGACGGCCGCACTCAGACTGTGATGCCCAAGTATGGCTTCTTTTCGTCGGCGGTCGTCGTCCCTGTACCTGTCGTAGTATAGTCTGCTGTGGTCAAGGCAGCACACGATCAATACGGGCGCGGCGCTGAACCTCTGCTCGAATTTCGTTACGGTCTGAGATATCAGCTCAGGGTCTCTACGGTCCTCTTTCATCGCCTCTTTCCAAGCCCTCACCATCAGTTCTATCAGGTCACGGCGCTTAGCCCGGCTGGCAACATGTATGAAAAACCAAGGCTGAGAGTTATGCGCCGAGGGAGCGTGCGCAGCAACCCTGATCACGGATTCAACAAGCCTGTTCGACGGTATGCGTCCCGTATATTTTCTCGCAGTCCTCCTCGACTTTATGATGTTCAGCAGCGTTGTCTGGGAGCTTCGCAAGATGTTTAGTGCTTCGGTTCGAAGTACATAATGTCAGCGATGCTGCCGTCTCTTTGAGGCTTGGGCTTGAATGCGGGAACCACGCTCAACCCGATCTCTGGGCTCGGAGTGTTCAACAGGTGTATCAGGCGGCCTTCAACGTTTTCGAATGTGATCGCCGCAATCGTTTTCCCAGACTTCTGGGTGTACGAGTACACTTTTCCGGTTGAATAATCTATTTCCTTTACGTCTGAAACACTCCTGAAACACTTGGTGCAGTATGTCGTTGGAGGGATAAACGCTCGCTGACAGTGCGCGCAGTACGCGGCCACCAGCTTTCCTTCAAGCAGAGCTTTGGAAAACTTTTCGCCCATGGGGCCCAGAGAATACTTGTAGCCCAGTGGAAGATGGTCTGTCCATACAAGCGCGTCCGAAACACGTTCAATGTTCTCTATGAACGGCACTCAGGACTCCTCCGGTTTGAAATATCGTATGTCGGTTATAGAGCCTTCCCTTTCCTGGGCAGGCTTCCACACCGCTTTCACCTTCATGCCGACATGTATCTTGTCAGGGTCTACTTCGCCGAGAATGTGCAGGAAGCCCATGCCCGGAGACGCGCCGTCTATGTTTATCACGGCAACGGGCAGCGGCTCCTTTCTTCTGCTTGCGTCATTGTTCACATAGGAGATTGAAAACGTGTTGATCGAGCCTGTATCCTTAACCTCGACCCATTTGTGGGTGGGCGTAAAGCATTCCTCGCAGAACATTCTTGGAGGGACAAGTGTTCTACCACAGTTGTTGCACCTGCGTCCGATTATTTTGCCCTGTTTGAGTCCGCGCAGAAACTTGCTTATCGCTATGCCGCTGTCCCAGGAGTAGTGCAGGTCAAATTGGTCTCTCTTAAAGAAGTATCTTCCCCCAGACCAGTCCTTTGGCTCTATGGCGGTTCCTTTAGGCTGGCTTGGTTTGCTCACGGTTTTCACCTCTCCATTATGACGACGGTGCCCACTTGCATGAGGTCTCCCCACGCCTGTGCCAGGCCCCTTTTCACAGGTTTTTTAACCTGCCTTTTACCCGCTTCACCCCTCAGCTGCCAGAACAGCTCGGCTACCTTCATCACTCCGGCCGCTGCTATGGGGTTGCCTACGCCGAGCAGACCGCCACTGGGGTTGATTGGCAGGTCGCCGTCTCTTTGAGTCACACCCTGCTTGGTAAGCTCGGCGGCTTTCCCGCGGTCAGCCAACTGAAGGCCCTCCATGTGGTGAAGCTCCTTGTAATCAAAGGGATCGTACACTTCGGCGAAATCTATCTGCTTTCTGGGATTATCCACCTTGGCCATCGAGTAAGCCATTTTGGCTGCTTTCTCAAGGTACGTGGGATAGCTCAGATCCCTGTTGGTCCAGTATGATGTGTCAACGTTCCATCCGACGCCCGTGATCCAAACGGGGTCGTCGGTGATCTTCTTAGCCACGTCTTCGCTTGCCAGTATTAGGGCTGCCGCACCGTCGCTCGTCGGGCTCACGTCCAGTCTTTTCACAGGGCGGCAGATCACCTCTGATTTCATAACGTCGTCAACAGTTATCCTGCCAGGAAGCTGAGCCGCAGGGTGGTCGATGGCGTTCCGCTTGTTTTTGACCGCGACCTCGGCTATTTCTTCTTCTTTAATGCCGTAAACATGCATGTACCTCTGCATCTCAAGGGAGAAGATCCATAGCAGTGTGACACCCAAAGGTCTTTCAATTGTGTGGTCGAAGATGCTCCAGAACGCGTACTGTGGATGAGGTTGAAGGGGGCTCATCTTCTCTTCCCCTACTGCTAACACGATATCAGACATCCCAGAGGCGACGTGCCACCAAGCCGCCGCGGGCACAAACACTCCTGTTCCTCCGCCAACGTACACCCTCGTGTACGGTTTCAGTGTTGCCCCAGCTCCATCCAACAGGTATTCTCCTTTCATATGCTGCCCGTCGAACGCGTCCGGGGCGCTGCCAACGACAACACTGTCAACATCCTTGATTTCCAGACCAGCCGAGTCTAGGGCTGCGCGAGAAGCCTCGAACGCAAGGTCCTTGCCGGTTTCAAGCATTCTGTGCCTGAACAGAGTCATGCCTGCTCCGACCACAGCTACTTTTCTCATAGTTCTACACCTCCAGCACAGCCACGGTGCCTGTTGCCGTAGGCACACCCCTCCAGTTCATAACAAGCGCCTTCCCCTTTGCGTGATCGCGGTCTCTCAGTCTTTGCGCGGCCATCGCCAAACGCACTAGGCCGTTGGCTTCGCAGAGGTCTCCCATCGCGAGGCTTCCGCCGCTCGGGTTGACAGGGCATGCGAAGTCGAGCGAGCTTGGTTGGCGGAGTATGCCCAAGGCCTCGCCATGCTGGATTTCCTTATGGGCTATAGTATCGTCGACTTCGGCGAAATCAAACGATGATTCGGGCGACTCAACGCCCGCCATCTTGTACGCTTTGCGCGCCGCAAGCCTGCAGTATTCCGCTGAGAAACTTCTGTTCGAAACCCAGGGAGAGTCTGAACACCATCCTATCCCGCTTATCCAGATCGGGGAATCTGTAAGAGACTTGGCCTTGGATGCCGACGCCAAGACGGCCACCACGCATCCGTCGGCCGGCTGGCTTACATGGAGACGTCTGATGGGAGACCACTCCAGGTCGGAGTCTTCTACATCCTCTACGGTGAGTGAGGCTGCGTAACACGCGTTCGGGTTTCTCAGACCTTTACGCTTGTTGTCTACAACAATTCGTGAAGCCGCTTCTTCTTTGATGTTTTTTTCATGCATGTATCTGCGTAGCTCCAGAGCGGCCGCGGGAAGACCATTCTGTAGGAAAGGTCTCTCATAATAGGGCTCCAGCGCCATCGCCGCAACCTGGTCTTTGGAGAGCACGTTCGAAAGCTTGGAATGCGATTCGACGACGGCTATCTCTGTTATACCGCTAGCAATGTGCATGATCGCGTTTGCAACACCGTTCAAAGCGTCCTGAGTGACGGTGCATGTTGGACGCTGCGCCGCGCCTATCTGATCCGGCGCATATTCGTCGGTGATGCTCGTTCCTTCCCATAGGTCTTCTTCACAACACACGAAGCTACCCACATCGGTTCTTGGATTCACTCCCGCCTCTTCATATGCTCTTGAAGCAGCCTCATAGATCAGCTCCCTGTAGGAGACTTGAGGCGTTATAGAGGAGAAGCCGGAGAAGCCCAGGCCGACCACAGCCACCTCTCTGGTCAAACAATCCACCCGCTTGCGACTGATACAAAACACTAAAAGGTTTTCTCAAACAGGGATTCAAAGCGAAAGGTGTCGAACATGAAAATCACCGCACTAGCCGGCGGAGTTGGAGCTGCCAGGTTTCTGCGCGGTCTGCTAGGGGTATGTGGACAGGAAAATCTGACGGTGATCGGCAACGTTGGCGACAACATAAGAGTCCAGGGTCTGCTCGTCGCCCCAGACATAGACATAGTGACCTACGCTTTGACTGGGCTATGGGATTCTGACAAGGGATGGGGAATAAAGGGAGAACTCCGCTGCGCTAAAGAGGTCTTGAACAGGCTGGGCGGGACAGAGTTCGACTGGTTCGATCTCGGAGACAAGGATCTGGCGGTATGCCTGTGGCGCACCTACAGGATGAGTAACGGAGAAAGGCTAAGCTCTGTTACGAGCGAGATCAGCAGGCGGCTGGGCTCGCGGGCACATATAATTCCCTGTTCGGACGACGAGATAACAACGATGGTTCACACAGAAGGAAAGTGGATGAGTTTCGAAGAATACTATGTCAGACTGAAATCCTCGACAGAGATAGATGACCTGAAATATGAGGGGAGCCAGAGTGCTGCCCCGGCGCCGGGAGTGGTTGATGCCATAAACAGTTCAGACATAATAGTGGTGTGCCCGAGCAACCCGGTGGCGAGCATTGGCCCTATACTCTCGGTTAAAGAGATACGCGCAGCACTTGTCTCCAACAGGTCCAAGGTGGTTGCGGTTTCGCCTCTGGTAGCCGGAAAGACGCTTAAAGGGCCGGCCGACAGAATGATGCGTGGGCTAGGGTTGGAAGCCTCGGTTACAGGGGTGGCTAAAATCTACGCCGACTTCGTCAGTAAACTTGTGATAGATGTTCAAGACTCATCTGAAAGCGAAAAAGTAGAAAGCACCGGGGTCAAACCTGTTGTGGCGAACACCATAATGGTCGACGAACACGCCTCCAGGCTGCTAGCGTCCAAAGTCATTGCACTTTAAACGGCTTTCCGCACAAATGAACTGCTTACCTGTAGGGCACGAATTCCCGTCCGAACTGTTCTCTTGCAACAACTATTTTCTGTATGTCAGCGGTGCCGTCGCCTATTTCTATACCCAGCACATCTCTCAACCTCTTTTCCTGCAGGTGTTCTGTAGTGTACGCGGGGTTACCCATTGTAATCAGAGCGTCGTGGACCGCTTCGAAGCTGATTTTGGGGATCCACCATTTGCACATAGCTGCCTCGCGGGTGTAGGGAAGCCCCTGGTCTCTCAGCCAGAGCGTCCTGTAGCACAGCAGCCTAGCGGCCTCCAGAGTGGTGTAGTGTTCTACAAGACGGAACTGAACGGCCTCGAACTTTAGAATGGGCGATCCGAAGGCGGTTCTTTCTTCCGCGTACGAGCGGGCGTCGTCCAAGGCGGCCAGAGCCGTTCCTACGCAGGCAAGAGCCAGAAGCGTCTTACTGAAGTCGAACTGCCTCATCACAATCTTGAAGCCTTGGTTTTCCTCCCCTACCAGATTTTCTTCGGGTAGTCTGACGTTGTTGAGTATTATTCCGCCCCGTCTGAGAGGCCTGTAGCCCAGGTCGTCAAATTCATACGTAGAGACCCCTTCCGCGTCTATCGGTAGCAGAAAGGCGCTCACGCCATGAGAGCCGGCTGCCGCGTTTGTTTTCGCAAACAGCGTGAAATAGGACGCAACCCCTATCATGCTGATAGACGCCTTCTCACCGTTCAAAACGTAATGGTCGCCTTCTTTTTTGGCAACCGTTTTTATGTTCGCGGCATCCGAGCCCGCGTGTGGTTCCGTGAGCGCTATGCCCAGATGGCTCTCCCCCTTACAGACAGGCGGAAGCACTTGTTCCTTTATCTTCTGTCTTGCATAAGCAGCCAGTATTCCTCCCGACAGGATGTTGTCTATTATCAGTAGGTTTGCGACCGTAAAGTCCAGTTTGGCGAGCTCTTCCACGGCTATACCGGTTGTGACTGAGTCGGCTCCCTGCCCCCCGTACTCCGCCGGCAGATTTATTCCTGCCAGACCCTGCTCGGCCAGAGCAGTATAGAGCTCTCTGTCAAATTTCGCGTCCCTGTCCCATCTTCTTATGCGCTCCTTTGTTATCTCACGCTTGCCGAATTCGCGAACTGACTCTCTGAAAATCTCTTGATCACGTGTGAAAGAAAAGTTAAGACCAGACAAACCTGTTCGACAGTGTTCTGCATGCACACCTATAAAAGCTCGGAACAAAAAAGAAGATAATTGGTTCAGTGCAGCTCGGAGACTACCTTCTGCACCTCGGCGTAGTCCGGTTCGACACCCGGGTTCTCAGTGACCCACTTGTAGGCTATTTTTCCTTCTTTGTCCAAAATGAACACGGATCTTTTCGCAGCCGTATACCCTTTAAGACCGGCGAAGTCTCCTGCGGCCACCCCGTAGGCTTTGACGGCCTCCCTGTTATAGTCGCTGAGTAGTGGAAAGTTGATTTTGTTCTGCTCCTTGAAGGCTTTCAAAGAGAAGGGCGGGTCCACGCTGATCCCAATTACGGTTGCTCCAACCGAGTTGAACTTGGATAGGCTGTCCCTGAATGTACACATCTCTTTTGTGCAGACTCCGGTGAAGGCGCCTGGATAAAACGCGAGAACCAGAGGTTTACCCTTATAGTCCGATATCTTTACCGTTTTGCGCTCCGAGTCAACCAAAGACACGTCGGGTGCAACCTGGCCTTTTTCCACCATTTTCGGGTCACAGTCTCTTTGCTGTCAGGTTATATAAACCACGGCTCGGCGTCGGCCTGTTTAGGCAATCAAGTTTTCCTGAACCGAAAGTCGGGCCTGACGTCGCCGCTATGCGTTTAGTGGCTCAGCAGAAAACCTAATCCGGACAGGGTCGCTAACGACGTTGAATTATTAGCCAAGTTTGAGTGATGGTATCTTCGACTATTCCGCTCATGTGCTCGGGCTCCGTGATTTCAAGCCAGCCTATAAAACAGTTTGGGAAATAGCGGAATATCGGGGAGAGACGGTGAAAGGCTAGCGTGGATGCGGGGTGTGATGAGGGGGGATGTGAGAGTGTACGCTCATTTTCATCGTGGTAAGGTTAATTAGTGTGAATTGGGATTCTTTTGTGTACGATGCTGTATGCGGGTGTATGGTAGGGACAAGAAGGGGAGGTTCGTAAGTAGAAGGAGCCTTAAAGCGAAGCGAGCCTACAAGTCTAGGGTTGAAAGACGTGAAAAGGCAAAGATTTTGGTCCATGCTTTAGCCCGTCTGTTGAACCAGGGATTAACGTTGACCGCCACAGCTATAGGGAGTCAAGCTTAGAGGCCGCTTGTAAAAGGCTAGTCCACGGGTATCGTGGTTCGAACATTCTTCTTTAGTTTCAGGTCAAGCACTTCGCCGTGCAACTTTGCTGCCGTTTCTTCGAGCTTTACTTCTGAAGGCAGGGCTAGGTCTAGTTCGAAGCGTATTCTAGGCTTGTAATCCTCGCGTGTAAGTGCTCTGAGCCATAATCTACGGGGTGCTATTTTGACTTCTACTGTCTTAGGGTCCACGTATGGGAGATCAACCAAGATTCGTAGTTCGTTGTCTGACTTCGATATTTGGAACGCGGGCTTCTGCACCGTACAGATTTGAGGGGCAGCGCTGAACATGAAGGGATCGCTTTTCATAGCCATGTGTACAAGTCCCTCCATATCCTCGATCATCTCCTCGAACAACGCATCAGATTCCTCTTCCAGTTGTTTCATTATATCAAGAAGCGATCTTCTAACCATTTGACTCACCCGTACATCATTGGGACATTGACCCCTTTGTCTTCTTCCTGCTGCATCCCCTTCTGTATCAGTTCCTTCGAACGGATCTTTATTTCTGATGCCATTTTCGTAAGCGAGCTAACGTCTACGCTTGGACCGCCCACCTTTTTGAGTGAGTCCAAAACTTCTACGGAAGCCTCGGGGTCAGGTAGCTCCTGGTAGGCCTGACCTAGAATCATAGTACAGGGTATGCCCGCACGAATTGATTCTCGCATAAGGTATGCGAAAGGCCCCGTGATCACGCCTTCTTCTAGAAGGTTCATTTGCAAGTCGACGAGCTTTTTACGCTTTTCCGGGCTGGTGCTCACCACGAACACGCCCGGCTTTTCAAGCTCCGCTCTGTCGGGGGCAGGGACGCCTCCGACTCCGAATATTTCTTTAACGCCGTTAGACTTCAACCAGAGAAGGGCGGTTCTGATCACTTCGGGTACGAGGGATGGAGGAAGAGGTATTTCTGCGAGCAGGATTACGTTGTCGCCGCTTGAAAAAAGTCTGGTCGTTTCCTTGGGGACGCTTTCATGGAGAACCATAACTGGTGGAAGCGCATCAGAGTCCACATAGGCGATTTCTTTGGCCTTTAGTGAGCTAACCAAGTAGCCCGCGGAGATTGATCCAACCAGGCCCACATCGGGTAATCCCACGATACCGTACTTTGGTTTACTTTCAAGTTTGTCGGTTTCAATTACGACGGCTTTTCGGTCAGCCATCACACTATCTTGACGGAGGGACCAATATAAGGGAGACCAAGACCTGATACGGTGTGTAAGTGGCAACAAGCTTATGTTTACATCTGGCTCCGTTTTGTGCGAAGTGGAAAAGCATGTCTGTTAGGTTTGAGTGTAAGGTTACCTCAATTCATCCTGCGTTTGACGCTAATGGGAACGAGTTTGTTTGTGTTGAATTCGCATACGAGTCGGCCCAGCCTCCGTCTGTGTTGACGCTTCCAAAGGATGCACCCCCCGAGGCCTCGGCGTTCATACCCTTGCTGCAGTCGCTTCCGAAGACCTTGTTCAGGACTCAGAAATCCTACAGCAATCGTCTAGTGGTTTACCTAACCCCTGACGAGTGGGAGAAGCTGCCGACGCCTTACAGGGTCGGAGACTCCTACACGGTTTCGATAGGTCAAAGCGGCGAGCTTGAGGCGAAACTTGCATAACTGCTTCTGACATCAGCGTACGAAGACATTTCACTATGAGCCAAACCAGCGTTCCTGAATCTACACCAAATGCTTTTTCCTAGGTTTCCGCAGGAAGTATCTTACTACGCGTTCATGAGCCAAAAATCTTAAGCACTAACACGCTTACTTCGAGCGGATAGATCATAGGTCTTGAAAACTATACTTCGGTCTTCTACTATGTTCTCGTTATAGCGCTTGCCAGTGAGCTTGTTGCAAACGCCGTGGAAAGCCTGCAGAAGCTGTTCACGTCTACGTTCGTAGGAAGCGTGATACTTGGGCTCCTCGGCAACATACCAGACTTGTTCATAGTGGCTGCAGCTGTTCTGAGCGGTTCATCGAGTGTTGCGCTCGCCACAGTGCTCGGAGGCAACGTGCTTGCTTTCACACTTGGATACGCGCTTGTGATAGGATCGACCATATACTTTCACAGGGAGAGCCTTCTTCTTTCGAAGGACATGCGTAGGGAGCTGTTGTTTCTGATCTCTTCGTCTGTGCTGGTTCTGGTTTCAGCGGCATCCGGGAGGTTCGCGTGGTGGACAGGTGTAATAATGTTCGGGCTTTTCTCCGTGTACGTCGCCGCTGGAACACGCAGGCAGTCCTCTAGGCTCAGGAGCATGAACAGGAAGATAGAGGGCATGCCTGACAATGAAGCGAAGAGCGTAATGGAGATCGTCAGACCTGCAAGACGTGAAATGGTTTATTCGAGCGCCAAGATAGCGGTGGCCGCGTTCATACTTACATATAGCGCCAGACCATTTGTTGATGCAATAACCGCTATAAGCAGAAGCGCCCACATTCCGTTGCTTCTTGTCGCCGTCATAGCGGTGCCCATCGCCGCAGAAACACCCGAACTGGTTTCATCGTTTATTCTTTCAAGGAGGTCGAGCGAGGGAGCAAACGTTGCGGTGGCGAACCTGATCGGAAGCAAAGTTCAATCGAACACGCTAGTACTGGGCCTGTCAATTGTGTTCGCAGCCGCTCTGGGGTCTCCTATAGTTGTGGGAGCCGATCTTCTTCCGATAGTAGTGTTACTCGCTGTTAACCTGTATAGTCTGAAGGCGACATATGATCTTGAACTCACTTCGAGCGACGCCGTGGTTTCGTTCCTTTTGTACCCAATCGTCATCTTGGCTATGATTGTTCTTTGATATCGATGGATGTTCTTACCTGTCTATGTACGCAGATGTATGTCTGCTATGAGCGGGAAGCGAAGCCAAGCCATGTGGACAAAGGGTGTTTTACCGGCGGGCAGCGGAGTCCTGGCTTCGCTCACAGGCGTTATATACTTGGCCGGCTCGACTGCTATCTGGGAGCTGATGTGATTGGCTTCAGATAGTGGAGCCGGGAACGCGTTCTGGGTCGATAGACTCGCAGATGAGGTGGTAAGCGCTTTCCCGAACGCGTCACTGTACCGTACAGAGAATGGTATCGGGGCTTCTGGCCTACCCCACATAGGCAGCGTAAGCGACGCAGTTCGATCATACTGCGTGTCGCTGGCTCTCACCAGTAGAGGCCTTAGAGCTGAACACATAGCGTACTCGGATGACAAAGACGGATTGAGGAAGGTGCCTAAGGGCATGCCGGAGTCTCTTGCCCGTTACATAGGTGTGCCTGTCACGTCTGTTCCGGATCCGGAAGGATGCCACTCAAGCTACGGTCAGCATATGGGCGGACTTCTTCTTAGCGCGCTCGACCGGCTGGGAATCAAATATACACCGATCTCCGCCACGGAAATGTACAGGTCGGGCGCGTTGAACCCTCAGATCCATCTGATACTTACTCAGTGGAAGAAGGTCGGGCAAATCATATACGAAGAAACTGGACAGGAGAAGTACTTGCATACCTTGCCTTACATGGCTGTGTGTGGGGGATGCGGCAGAATCTATACCACCACAGTCAGGAACTATGACCCGAAAACCCAAACCGTTTCCTATGAATGCTCGGGAGGTGAGATTGGAGGTAAAGCGAGCCCCGGATGCGGTTTCAGCGGTGAAAGGTCCCTTTCACAGGGTGAGGGTAAGCTTGCATGGAAAACGGAATTCGCGGCACGTTGGGCTGCCTTGGGAATATCGTTTGAAGCGTACGGTAAAGAGCTTACCAGTTCTATCAGGACAAACGACCGCATATGCCAAGAGATACTGGGAGTGAAGCCGCCCGTTCATACGAGATACGAGCTGTTCATAACCAAAGAGGGTAAAAAGATGAGTAAATCAAGCGGCGACCTGATAACAGCGGAAACCTGGCTTAGGTATGGTTCCCCCCAGTCTTTGCTGCTTCTGATGCTAAAGCGCTTTGAGGGAACACGGGCAATAGGCGTGGAGGATATACCCGTCTACATGGGTGAACTGGACCGGCTTGAAGATCTGTACTTTGGGAAGGCAACTGTAACAGATGAAGCTGAAAGGAGGGACAAGATTTTGCTTTTCAGGTACGTGAACCTGCTCAATCCACCGCAAAAACCGTCGCTACATCCCCCGTACAACCTGCTCACATATCTTGCAACAACTGCGCCGAAACATGATCCTGTAAACTTTATACTCTCAAAGCTGAAAGCATACGGATACGCGTCGAACGATCCAGACCAAGAAAAGGACCTGCTCGCCAGAATCGAGTTCGCGTTGAACTGGGTCAGAGACCGAAACGAGGTTGCCGCTACCGCTACGCTTTCCAGTGAGGATCGAGAACTCGTTTTCGAGGTTCTAAAGAAACTCGAAGCCAAAAACGATGAACAGGGCTATCAGTCCGCTGTGTATGAGGCTGCTAAGGACATTGGCACCGAGCCCAAACGCGTGTTCCTCGCAGTGTATAGGGCGCTGCTCGGAGCGGATTCAGGTCCACGCCTGGGCGCGTATATTTCTGCAATGGGAAAATCCAATGTGCTGAACAGGCTACGAGAAGCCGTTGGCGCGTAACCGACCTTTACCTTAGCGGTTGAAGGTCGTTCTTAGAGAATATGGGGCCATCCACACAAAGAAGCAAGCCCGTGTCCTCCATTACACATGAACCGCAGATCCCGAATCCGCAGCGCACATCTCTTACAAAGGAGCCGTAAAAGTCGAGCCGCCTTTCCGTGCACATATGGAGAAGCTTTCTCAGCATGGGCTCAGGACCGCAAGCGTACACCGCTGTAACCTCGCTCTCTGCAACAACCTTTTCAGCCAGGCTTGCGGCATCGCCTTTTATCCCGTATGAGCCGTCATCCGTAACCGTCAGAAGAACGACGTTTAGTCCTCCAAGCAGACGGGGAGCAAACATTTTGGACGAGTCTCTGGCCCCTGCCACGAACAGTGGGGGCTGCTTAAACTGTGCCGAGTATTTCTTGGAGAAGAAGATCAACGGCGCCGCGCCGACTCCTCCGGCAACAAATAGATATGATTCGTCCGGTGAGAAAGGAAACCTGTTGCCCAGCGGGCCACGTATCCCTACCTTGGATCCCTCCCTCATCTTTACCAGTGAGGTGCTTGGTCCGCCGTAATCGGAAACCAGAAACAGGACTTCGCGCTCCTTTTGATCGTAGATGCTAAGGGGGACGTCTCCTACTCGCGGGACGTGGAGCATAACGTATGATCCCGGTTCAGCCGCCTGTAGAGAGTCTGAGAGCGCGGAAAACCTCATTAGATGAACGCCATCCGCTACGAGGGCGTTCTGGGTAAGCGAGTGCAGGCTATAACCGAATTCATGCACGGTTCACAGTTCTTCTGTGGCCGAAATCCTTACCTACCACATAATTTGTTGCGTAACGGTTCGCGTAACCAAGCCTCTTCCTTGTCTCGAAGCCGTTCAGAAGCGCATACGCGTAGGCCGCGGTCCAAGCATCTCCCGCACCTGTGCGGAAAAGAGGTTTGACCCTTCTGGTTTTCACGAATATACAGTCTCCTTTTCGGGCTTCCATGCTCCCCTCTGAGCTGTGGACAGCCACCGTCAGACCCGTTTTGGAGATCTCTTCTGCAGTTATTTCTGGTTCCTCTCTGGCAGTGTAACCCAGCTTCACTCCAAGGTAAACGATCTCGGATTCGTTCGCTACAAGCAGGTGTACCCGGTTCAAGAATCTCTTTACTTCTGCCAGGCGATCGCCCAGAAGCTGTGGGCTTGCGAGGTCGAGCATGCTCGTGCCCCCAACGTTTTCCAGAACGTAGGAAAAGAGCTCAGCTGCTCTCCTGGTGTTAGCCCAGTTAAACAAGCCTATCAGGTCAAAGTTTGAGCCGCATAGTTCGCCGGGAAAATGCTCAGGCCCTATATCTTCAAGCGAGCCCGGGTGGTTTATGTTGATGTTGGGTTCACGTGTATTCGACGGCTCAAGCGCGACGGTTAAAGCCGGTTCGAAGCCTATTTTTACATACTTGGTCGAAAAGGCTAATCCTTTAACGGAGTCTGAAATCATGTTGAAAACGGTCTTGGAAGTGTTGGCGAACAAATAGGATTGGCCTCCTAGTTTCGAAAAATGGTATCCGAAATTGAATGCGTTTCCACCAAGTCTGATGTCTTGCTTGCATCTCGCTCGACCAGATCGCATCGAACGAGTCAGGAGGCCCTCAAGCTCTCTGAAGCTTTCGAAATACAGCAGATGGTCCACAAACACGTCTGGAAGAGCGAGACAGGTTGGTGTACCTTTCATTTTCTTCTTTAGGCTCAAGGCACATGATGACAAAAAGTTGTCGCAAAAGCGTGGTGGCAGAATATAGCAGTGTGAAAACCGGTTGAGAAGCTGCAGTGTTTGAGGCATATGACGGGGTTTCGCGAAGTCGACCGCGAACCGTGTGAGAAGAGACAGTGCGTCTTTCGGCTCGGTTCATCAAGAGTTTTCGCTTTACAAAAAATGGCACACAGGGGAAAGAAGAGAACGACGACGCTCATC